>DATBSK010000088.1:0-14952 GCA_036559825.1 Acidimicrobiia bacterium
GCGAGGATCGCGAGGCCGACCTCGAGGGTCGCGAACACCACGATCGGGCCCATCGTGTTCGGGAGGAGGTGCCGGGCGATGATCCGGGGCCCCGACGCGCCGGCAGCGCGCGCCGCCTCCACGTACTCCTTCTCCCGCAGCGAGAGGAACTCGCCGCGCACGATGCGCGCGATCGCCATCCACCCGAGCGCGGCGAGGATCACGATCATCCCGGGCACCTCGGTCGCAGGCGGGAGGTCGAAGACACCGAAGAAGCTCGGATCCGGGTTCTTCGCCACGATGAGCAGCACCGCGAGCTCCGGGATGACGAGCCACAGGTCGGTGAAGCGCATGAGCGTGGAGTCGGTGAGCCCGCCGTAGAAGCCCGCGAGGGACCCGATCACGACGCCGATCATGACCGAGAGCGCGGCGACGCCGAGCCCGATGAGCAGCGACTTCTGCAGCGCGTACAGCACGCGTGTGAACTGGTCGCGGCCGAGCTTGTCGGTGCCGAAGGGGTGGTCCCACGACGGTGGCTGGCGCGCCTCGGCGAGGACCTCGGCCGTGAGCGGCGGGTTGAAGTCGTACGGCGACACGACCGACGCGAACGCCGCGAGCGCGCCGACGATCAGCAGGACCACCAGCGACACGGTCGCGATCCGGTGCCGGAAGAAGCGCCGGGCGACAAGGCGCCAGGTCGACCCGACCGGCCGTCCTTCGGCGTCGACGTCCGTCGTGAAGGACTCCTCGGCCGTGAGGACCGCGGCGTCGAGCAGTGCCGAGGTGCCCGCGGGCGACGCCGTCCCGGCGCCCGCCTCGCGCGCGGGACCTCCCGGCTCGGGGACGCGCGTCATGGTGACGTCGCGCTCACGAGAGACGAACCCTCGGGTCGAGCACCCCGTAGAGGACGTCGGCCACGAGGTTGAACGCGACGATGATCGCGCCGACGACCAGCATCCACGGGAGGATGACCTGCGTGTCACCGTTGTTCACCGCGCTGAGCAACAGTGTGCCCATGCCCGCGCGCGAGAAGATTCGCTCGGTGATGATCAGACCGCCGAACAGCGCGCCAACGTCGATCGCGACGATCGTGACCAGCGCGCTCATCGAGTTCCGCAATCCGTGCTTCCAGACGACGCGCCGACGCGTCAGACCCTTGGCGCGCGCGGTGCGGATGTAGTCGCTGTTGAGCTCTTCGAGCATCGACGAGCGCTGATAGCGGCTCCAGCCCGCCACGAGCTGCACCGACAGCACGAGGATCGGGAGCGCCAGCTCCCGGAAGTAGTCGACGACGCCCGACCCCAGCGGGTTCGGGATCGAGTAGAAGATCGGCTCCGTCGTCCCGAGCAGCTGCTGCAGCTCGAACGACAGGTACTGGATCGTCAGAAGCCCGAACCAGAACGTCGGCATCGCGATGCCCGCGAACGCGAGCCCGGTGAACAGGTAGTCGCCGCGCGAGTACGGACGGCTCGCCGAGTACACGCCGACTGCGAGCGCGACGCCCCCCGAGAACAGCACACCCCAGAACGCGAGCTGCGACGTCTCCCAGAGGTCGTCGCGGATCGACTCCGCGACGGACCGATCGGTGCGCTGGCTCTGCCCCCAGTCGCCTTGCAGGAAGTCGCCCATGAACGTCACGTACTGCTCGGGCAGCGGGTCGTCGAGGCCCAGCGCGGCACGGGCGCGCGCCCGGCAATGCACGTCACGGCTCTGCTGACAGCGGACGCGGGCCGGATCGGCACCGAACTCGCGGACGAGCAGGAACACGAGCACGGACGCGAGCAGGAGCACCGGGATCGACGCCGCGATCCGGCGCCCGATGTACTTCGTCATGGCAGCCGGCGAGCGGCTACTTCAACACCCACTCGTTCATCGTGAAGAACGGCCCCATGACCACGTTGTCCTGCAGGTTCCCACCGAGCCGATCGTGGTTGTAGATGAAGATCTCCGGAGCCTGGTACAGCGGGATCGAGGCGACGTACTCGGCGAGCGCCGCCTGCCCCTCCTGCGTGTCGGTCACGCGCGCCGCGTCCTCGAGCGTCGTGTCGACGGCGGACCACGTCCGGTCGATGGTCGGGTCGTTCGTCCACGTCGTGTTATTGCCGACGTTCTTGTTCTTCTTCGAGGGGATGTTGTTCGAGCAGAAGATGGTGCAGAGACCGGGGTCGGGCGTCCCGACGGACGCGTAGAGCGCGACGTCGTACTGCCCTTTCGGGAGCCTCGACCCGAAGAGCACGTCGGAGTTGAGGTTCTTGATCTTCAGGTCGAAGCCCGATTCACGCAGCTGGCTCTGCCAGATCTGCTCCGTCAACGCGCGGCTCTCGTTCCCCGCCGTCGAGTTGATCTCGAACGACGCCTTCTTCCCGCCCTTGGCCCAGATGCCATCCGAGCCCTTCTTCCAGCCGTCACCGGTCATGAGCTCGTCGACCCTGTCGGGTTGCGGCGTGTACTCCTCGAACGCCGGGACGTAGAACTGGCGGAAGGTCGGCACGATGAAGCTCTGCAGCACGCGGCCCTGACGGATCGCGGGGCGGAGGATCTGGTCGACGATCACCTGGCGGTCGGTCGCGTACGCGACGGCCTGCCGCACCGACTTGCTGTCGAGGGGAAACGCCTTCGCATTGATCCAGAAGCCGTCGTACTGGTTGCCGAAGCTCACGGTGTACGTGAGGCTCGGGCTCTCGTCGAGCTGGTCGAGCGCGCCGTCGATGGGGAGCGGATAGGCGGCGACGACCTGACCCGTCTTCACCGCCTCGAGCTCGGCCGAGCTCTCCGGGATGAACTGGAAGATGGCCTTGCCGATCGACGGCTTCGTGCCCCAGAAGGCGCCGTTCGGGACGAGCGTGATCGTCTTGCCCTTCTTCCAGCCCGCCTTGCCGCCGTCGAGCTTCCACGGGCCCGCGGAGAAGGCGTAGCCGTCCTTCATCGCCTTGCTACGGCTCTTCCCCTCGAGGAGGTGGCTCGGCAGGAGGAAGTAGAAGCCGCCGAACAGATCGCGCCACAGCGCGACGGGCTTCGAGAACGTGACCACCGCAGTCGTGGGATCCGAGGTGTCGATGCTCTCGATGTCGATGTATCCGGTCGTGTCGTAGATGTCCTTGCTGGTGACGACCTGCTTCCATGTGTACTCGAAGTCCTTCGACGTGATCGGCTCGCCGTCGCTCCAGACCGCCTCGGGCCTGATGCGGTACGTCACCTTCATCGGTGGCCCCGGCTCGAGCGTCGGGAGATCGACGAGGATCGCGCCCGGCACGTACTCGCCGTCGGCGTTGACGTTGAGGGCCTGCGGCAGCGTGAGGTTGCCGAGCGCCCAGTTCCCCCACGACGAGCCCGCGCAGCTCGCGATCCAGTCCGCGCACGTCGGCTCTTCCTCTGCGGCGATCCGGATTGTGCCGCTGGCCGCCTGCTGTGGCACGCGGCTCGGCGCGGCAGCGGCGACCGACGCGCCGACGAGTGCGACGACGATCGCGCACGTGAAGACAGCGAACCGCGTCGATCGGCCCCGCATCGACCCTCCCCTTGCCGGTGGAGTCTTGTTAGCAGAGCAGGCGCTGCGAGCCGCGGATGCGCGCCGGCGCGGCGAGCGTGTGTCAGCTCGGCTGCAGACGGAGGGCGAGGACGACGGTCGTGAACATGAAGATGATGCCGGTCAACACCGTCAGGCGATCGAGGTTGCGCTCGACGACGGTCGAGCCGGCCATCGAACCCCCGAGCTGGCCGCCGCCGAACATGTCGGACAGACCCCCACCCCGGCCGGAGTGCAGCAGGATCAGGAAGATCATGATGAGCGCCGAACCGACGCACATGACGATCAGGACGGCGTTGAGGAGGTCCACGGCGGGTCAGTCTATGCGGCCGACGTGGCGAGCTCGCCTCGACCGGTCGGTTCGCGGCAGCGCAGGGTACCTGCGCCGCGGGCGCTCACGTCCTACATGAGGTAGCGCAGTACATGCGGTAGCGCACTACATGCGGTAGCGCACGATGCGGGCGAAGTCGTCGGGGTCGAGCGACGCCCCGCCGACGAGCGCACCGTCGATCTCGGGCATCGCCATGAGATCGGCGATGTTGCCCGGCTTCACGCTGCCGCCGTACTGGATCCTGATCGCGTCGGCGGTCTCGCCGTAGAGGTTGCGCAGCACGCCGCGGATGCTGCCGATCGTCGTGTTCGCGTCGTCAGGCGTCGCGTTGCGACCGGTGCCGATCGCCCAGATCGGCTCGTACGCGACGACGCATCGCTCTGCCTCGGACGCCTTGACGCCGTCGAATGCGGCACGTGTCTGGGAGTCGACACGGTCGTCCGTCTGGCCCCGCTCCCGCTCCTCGAGCGTCTCCCCGACGCACACGATGGGTGCCATCGCGTGGCGCAGCACCGCCTTCAGCTTGGCGTTCACCGTCTCGTCGGTCTCGCCGAAGAGCTGCCGGCGCTCGGAGTGCCCCACGATCACGAACTTGACGTTGAGCTTCGCCAGCATCGGCGGGCTCACCTCGCCGGTGAACGGGCCGTCGTCCTTCCAGTGACAGTCCTGCGCGCCGAGCGCGATGGGGATGTTGTCGCTCTCGGTGAGCGTCTGCAGCGTACGGAGATCCGTGAAGGGCGGGGCGACGACCACCTCGCACGACTCGTAGTCCTGCGGCTCGAGCCGGTACGACAGCTTCTGGACGACCTGGATCGCGACCAGGTGGTCATGGTGCATCTTCCAGTTCGCCGCGATCACGGGGCGGCGTGGACTCATCGCTTCTCCCTCTCTCGTCTCGCGGACTCGCGAAGGGCCGCGAGACCCGGGAGATCACCGCGTTCGATGAGCTCGAGGGACGCGCCGCCGCCGGTGCTCACGTGGTCGACCCGGTCCGCGAGGCCGAGCTGGCGCACGGCGGCCGCGCTGTCGCCGCCGCCCACGACCGTGAACCCGAGACAGCTCGCGACCGCTTCGGCGACGCGGCGCGTTCCCTCGGCGAACGGTGGCACCTCGAACACACCCATCGGACCGTTCCACAGCAGCGTCGAGGCGCGCGCGACCTCGGCCGCGAACGCCGTCGCCGTCTCCGGCCCGATGTCGAGGCCGCTCCAGCCGTCCGGGATCTCGCCCGCAGACACGAGGCGCGTCGGCGCGTCGGCGTCGATGCGCTCGGCCGCGACGACGTCGGTGGGGATCGTCACCCGTCCCCGCTCGAGCAGCTTCCGGCAGGTCTCGACCATGTCGGGCTCGACGAGGGAATCGCCGGTCGCACCCCCACGCGCGAGCTCGAACGTGAACGCCATCGCTCCGCCGACGAGGATCGTGTCGCAGCGATCGAGCAGCGCCTCGATCACGCCGAGCTTGTCGCTGACCTTCGCGCCGCCGAGCACCGCGACGAACGGCCGTGGCGGGTCGTGCAGCAGCTTCGAGAGCACTTCGACCTCGCGCTGGAGCAGGGAGCCCCCGGCGCTGGGGAGCACCCGCGGCGGACCGACGATCGAGGCGTGCGCACGGTGCGAGGCGCCGAACGCCTCGTTCACGTACGCGTCGGCGATGCCCGCGAGCGAGGTCGCGAACGCCGGATCGTTCGTCGTCTCACCGGGCTCGAACCGCAGGTTCTCGAGCATCCCGACGCCGCCGGCGGGGAGGCATGCGATCGTCTCCTCCGCTCGGGGCCCGACGACCGCCGGCGCGAGCGCGACCTCCGTGCCGAGCAGCTCCCCGACGCGCCGGGCGACCGGCGCCATCGACAGCCGCGGGTCAGGCGCGCCCTTGGGGCGACCGAGATGGCCGCACACGACGACGACCGCGCCGCGATCGCGAAGCGTCGCGATCGTGGGCACGGCAGTCGTGATGCGCAGGTCGTCCTCGATGCGTCCGTCGCGCAGCGGGACGTTCAGGTCGACGCGAACGAGGACCCTGCGACCGCGCTCGACGTCGAGATCGTCGAGGGTCGGGAGCTCCATCGGGCCGGCTGCGCGACGCGCGGCAGTTCTACTGGCCGACGAACGCGACGATGTCGACGAGTCGGTTCGAGTAACCCCACTCGTTGTCGTACCAGCCGAGGATCTTGACCATGTCGCCGTTCGCCATGGTGTCGACGGCCGAGTAGATGCACGACGCCGGGTTGCCCACGATGTCGGCGGACACGAGCGGCTCGTCGCTGTACTCGAGCACCTTCTTGTAGGACGCGTCGCCCGCGGCCTCTCGGAACGCGGCGTTGACCTCGTCCACCGACGCCTCCACCTCGAGCTTGGCGGACAGGTCCGTGATCGACCCAGTCGGTGTCGGGACCCGCAGGGCGGTGCCGTCGAGCCTCCCCTGCAGCTCCGGGAGCACGAGCCCGATGGCGCGCGCCGCGCCCGTGCTGCTCGGGATGATCGAGAGCGCCGCGGCCCGCATCCGTCGCAGGTCGGGGGTCCCCTTGCGAGTCGGCTTCGACAGGTCCTGGAGCGACTGGTCGCTCGTGTACGCGTGCACAGTGGTCATGAGCCCGCGCTCGATGCCGAACCGGTCGTTGAGAACCTTGGCCATGGGTGCAAGGCAGTTCGTCGTGCACGATGCGTTCGAGATCACGGTGTGCTTCGACGCGTCGTATACCGAGTCGTTCACGCCCATGCAGATGGTCGCATCCGCGTCACCGCTCGGCGCGGAGATGACGACGCGCCGGGCTCCCCCCACGAGGTGCGCCGCCGCGCTCTCGCGGCTCGTGAACAGGCCGGTGGACTCGATCACGACGTCGACGCCGTGATCACTCCACGGGATCTCGGAGGGCTCCATGACGTCGAGCTTGGCGACGCTGGTGCCGCCGATCTCGAACCCGGCGTCGGTCGCCTTGACGTCGTCGGCGAGCGTCCCGCCCACCGAGTCGTGCTTGAGGAGGAACGCCATCGTCGCCGCGTCACCCATGGGGTCGTTCACCGCCACGAGCTCGACGCCGGCTGCGCCCCCGCGCGCGAGCAACGCGCGCGTGAACGAGCGACCGATGCGGCCGAACCCATTGATGCCGACACGAACCGTCATGCGAGCCTCCTGAGCCGTCTCACGAATCAAGCAGATCGTCGAGCGCCTGCGCCAATCTCGCCGGATCGTGCCCGTGCGCACCCGGTTCCGCCACGTCGGCACGGATCGCGCGGACGCCGCACTGGTGCACCGCCACGTCGTCGACCGCGAGGCGCGCCGTCTCGGCGGGCGGCACTAGCAGCATGTCGACACGCGCACCGTGATCGAGGACCGCGCGCAGGTGGTCGACGCCGTCGAGCCCTTCGGTCTCGGGGATCTGGGGGGCGAGGTTGCCGACCTGCACGACCTGTGCGCGCGCCTCCGCGACCGCGCGCCGGATCTCGGGCACGACCAGCACGGGCAGCAAGCTCGTGAAGAGCGAGCCCGGGGCGAGGACGATCTGATCGGCATCTCGGATGGCGTCGACCGCGACCGGGTCGGCCGCGGCGTCGTTCGGGACGAGCTCGATGCGCCGGATGCGCCCGTGATGGTGCATGACCGCGACCTGTCCCCTGACCTCCTCGGGCGCGACGCCGTCGCTGTCCACCTGCGCCTTCAGGACGACGTGCTCCGTGGTCGCCGGGCGAATGCGCGCGCTGGCGCCCAGCAGGCGCGCCGCCTCCTCGAGCGCGGTGCCGAGGTCGCCGAGGGTCTCGGCGAGGCCGACGAGGACGAGGTTGCCGAGGGCGTGACCCGCGAGCTCCGTGCCCCCGAACCGGTGCTCGAACGCCTCGGCCCACGGATTGCCCGGAGCGGCGACCGCGACGAGGCACTTCCGCAGGTCACCCGGCGGGACGACGTCCAGGTCGCGCCGCAGCCGCCCGCTCGACCCCCCGTCGTCGGCGACGCTCACGACGGCCGTGAGCCGCCCGGCGTATCGCTGCGTCGCGCGGAGCGCGACCGAGAGACCGTGCCCGCCGCCGAGCGCGACCACCGACGGGCCCGTCGTGGGGCTCGGGGGCTCAGTCACGGTCGAGGTCCCGGTCGTGCACGCGCGCGTCGAAGCCGAGCCGTTCGATGATCTTGGCGATCTCGCTGGCGATCACGACGCTGCGGTGCCTCCCTCCCGTGCAGCCGACGCCGATCGAGAGGTACGCCTTGCCCTCGCGGACGTAGGCGGGCAGGAGCAACGCGAAGAGCGACTCGATCTGCTCGAGGAAGGCCGACGCCTCGGGCTGGCGAAGCACGTAGCGTCGCACCTTCGGATCGGTGCCCGGCAGCGGTCGCAGCGACTCGACCCAGTGCGGGTTGGGCAGGAAGCGGCAGTCGAAGACGAGGTCCACGTCGACCGGGACGCCGTGCTTGTAGCCGAACGAGACGAGGTTGGTCTGCAGCTCGCCGGGCTCCGGTCCGCCGGAGCGGAAGAGCTCGCGCACCCGCTCACGCAGCTGGTGCACGTTCAGGTCCGTGGTGTCGACGACGAGGTCGGCCTGGCCCTTGAGCTCCTCGAGGAGGTCGCGTTCGAGCGCGATCCCGTCGACGATGCCGCCCGCGTCCGAGAGCGGGTGGCGCCGCCGTGAAGCCTCGAACCGGCGGACCAGCGCGGCGTCGGCGGCGTCGAGGAAGATGATGCGCGTGCGGGCGCCGGTCTCGCGCAGCTCGCGGAGTGCCCCCTCGAGGTCGTCCATGAACGCGCCCGAGCGGACGTCGACCACGAGCGCGTAGCGCGACGGCCGTCCACCGCCGGCGGCCAGCTCGGCGACCTTGGGGATCAGCGCCGGCGGAAGGTTGTCGATGACGAAGAACCCGAGGTCCTCGAGCGCGTCCGCCGTCGACGAACGCCCGGCGCCGGACATCCCGGTGACGATCGTGAGGTCGAGCATCGCCCTCCCTGCGTCGTTCGCTGTGGCGCAGGGTACCTGCGCCACAGGCGCTCACTCCGCTGTCGACGCTCGGCTGCGACCCCGTGCAGGGCTACCACCTGAGCGGGCCCCTTCCGGGTGACCAGTTCCGACAGTGGCTCGAGGTGGGCGGGTCAGTGCCCGCCGGTGAGACGCTCGTAGAGCGCGCGGGCCACGCCGTCGGGCAGCCATGAGATCGCGACGAGCTCGGCCTCGCTGAGCTCGCGCAGGCGCTTCACCGACCCGTACTCCCGGAGCAGCCGCGCGCGCCGCGTCGGGCCGAGGCCGGGCACGTCGTCGAGGATCGACTGCACCGCGCTGCGTTGCCGGAGCTTCCGGTGGTAGGTGATCGCGAAGCGATGCGCCTCGTCGCGCACCTGCTGGAGCAGGAAGAGCGCCTCCGAGTCGCGCGGGATGCGCACCGGCTCCGCGCGGTCGGGGACGTAGACCTCTTCGAAGCGCTTCGCGAGCGATGCGACCGAGATCTCCTCGAGCCCGAGCTCCTCGAGCACCCGCACCGCCACGTTCAGCTGACCGCGCCCGCCGTCGACCAGGAGCAGGTTCGGCGGGTAGGCGAAGCGCTTGCCCGCGCGAGCGCCCTCGTCGCGCTCCTCGAGGTAACGCCGGAAGCGTCGGGTCAGCACCTCGTCCATCGCGGCGAAGTCGTCCTGGCCCTCTTGGTGTCGCACTTTGAAGTGGCGGTAGTCGCGCCGCTTCGCGAGTCCATCCTCCATCACGACCATCGAGCCCACGATCTCCGTGCCCTGAAGGTTCGAGATGTCGAAGCACTCGATGCGCAACGGCGCCTCGGGCAAGCCGAGCACGTCCTGCAACGCGGTGAGCGAGCGCGCGCGGGCGTTGTGGTCCGAGGCGCGACGCAGCTTGTGCTGCGCGAACGCCTCGGTCGCGTTCCTCGTGACCGTGGCAAGCAGCTCGCGCTTCGCTCCCCGCATCGGGACGCGCACGCGCACCGTGGAGCCGCGCACCTGGCTCAGGAACGCCTGCGCGAGAGCGGGGTCCTCCGGATGGGCCGGTACCAGCACCTCGCGGGGCACGTCCTCGGCGGCGGCCCCGGCGTAGAGCTGCTCGAGCAGCCGGGCCACGAGCCCCGAGGTGTCGAGGTCCTCGACCTTGTCGACGACGAGACCCCGCCGGCCGACCACCCGGCCCCGGCGCACGAAGAACAGCTGCACGGACGCCTCGAGCTCGTCCTCGACGAGCCCGATCACGTCGAAGTCCT
This sequence comes from Acidimicrobiia bacterium, assembly GCA_036559825.1. Classification (GTDB taxonomy): domain Bacteria; phylum Actinomycetota; class Acidimicrobiia; order IMCC26256; family PALSA-555; genus DATBSK01. The sequence goes on from DATBSK010000088.1 coordinate 10,020, forward strand.
CCTCCTTGGCTGCGACCATCTGCTGGCGCTCGATCGCCTTGCGGACCGACACCAGCTGGTCCCGGAGCCGCGCCGCACGCTCGAAGTCGAGCTCGTCGGCCGCCTCCTGCATCTGACGCTCGAGGCGCTCGACGACAGGCGCGGTGTCACCGTCGAGGAACGCCAGCAGCTCGTGGACGAGCCCCGCGTACTCGGCGGCTCCGACGTCGCCGACGCACGGCGCGACGCACTTCTCGATGTGCGCGTAGAGGCACGGCCGGCCGAGACGGCGGTGACGGTCGAACTTGCCGTTCGTGCAGGTGCGGATCGGGAACGTCCGCAAGAGCAGGTCGAGGGTCTCCCGGATGGCGTAGGCGTGGGCATACGGGCCGAAGTAGCGGATGCCCTTTCGCTTCGCGCCCCGCATCACCATCGCCCGGGGCCACTCCTCGGAGATCGTGACGGAGAGATACGGGTACGACTTGTCGTCCTTGTACCGGATGTTGAAGCGCGGCAGGTGCGTCTTGATGAGGTTGTACTCGAGGAAGAGCGCTTCGACCTCGTTGCGGACCTCGATCCACTCCACGGTCGACGCGGCCGCCACCATCTGCCGGGTGCGCGCCGGGAGCGACTCCGGAGCCGCGAAGTAGCTCGCGAGGCGGGACCGCAGGCTCGTCGCCTTCCCGACGTAGAGCACGCGCCCGTGCTCGTCCTTGAACTGGTAGGAGCCGGGCGCGTCGGGGATCGTGCCGGGCTCGGGGCGCGTGACCACGACTCCATTGTCGCCGGTCGCCCCTGATCCGGACGCGAGATCGGCACGCGCGGGAAGAGCGAGGAGAGGCGCGGGGTTATCATCGACGGAGGCCGGCCTGGAAGCACCGGCCACAACTTCGGATCCGGGGCCGACAACCCCGCGGTGGGCGACCAGGCTGTCCCCGCCGGCCGCAACCGGATGCGCACGAGATGCCCTCAGCTGGGGGGTGCCAGATCATGCTGCGACTCCAGGCTCCGCTGCCGGACGAGTACACGCTCGCGTCTCCCGCCGATCTCGAGGACCGCCTCGCGACGGCGAAGCAGGCGCTGGGCGACCGCCTGCTCGTGCTCGGGCACCACTACCAGCGACCCGAGGTCATCCGGTGGGCGGACCTGCGCGGCGACTCGTTCAAGCTCGCGCAGTGGGCCGCCGAGCACGACGAAGCCGACACGATCGTCTTCTGCGGCGTGCACTTCATGGCCGAGGCGGCCGACATCCTCACCGCCGACCACCAGCGGGTCATCCTGCCGGACCTCAATGCCGGTTGCTCCATGGCCGACATGGCCGACATCGACCAGGTCGAGGAGGCGTGGGAGGAGATCGCGGCCGTCACCGACGTCCAGGGCGTGGTCCCGATCACGTACATGAACTCGTCGGCGGCCCTGAAGGCGTTCGTCGGCGAGCACGGCGGTGCAGTGTGCACCTCGTCGAACGCGCGCGCCGTGCTCGAGTGGGCGTTCGCGAAGGGAGCGCCCGGGGCGATCAAGGTCCTGTTCTTCCCCGACCAGCACCTCGGCCGGAACACCGGCCACCAGATGGGCTACGCAGAAGCCGACATGCGCGTCTGGAACCCGCACCGCGACCTCGGCGGGCTCGACGAGCGCGACGTCAAGGAGTCCACTTTCCTCCTCTGGCGCGGCCACTGCACGGTCCACCAGCGATTCCAGCCCGAGCACGTCGAGCAGTTCCGCGCCGAGCATCCCGGCGGCTCCGTGATCGTGCACCCGGAGTGCCGCCACGAGGTCGTCGAGCTCGCGGACCACGTGGGCTCGACCGAGCGGATCCTCGAATGGGTCACCGATGCCGCTCCGGGATCCGTGCTCGGTGTCGGCACCGAGATCCACATGGTGCAGCGCCTCGCCGCGGAGAACCCCGACAAGACGGTCATGTCGCTCGACCCGCTCATCTGCCCGTGCTCCACGATGTTCCGCATCGACGAGCCACACCTCGCGTGGTGCCTCGACGCGCTCGTGCGCGGCGACCTCGTCAATCAGATCGTCGTCGACGAGGAGACTGCACGGCTCGCGCGCGTCGCGCTGCAGCGCATGCTCGACATCCCGGGCGCACCCTCCGTTGCCGGGCGCGTCGACTGATCACGAACCGCCGTCAGCAGCACGACGGCGAGCACAACCTGGCAACCGAGTGTCGTGGATGCCGCACCGACCGGTCCGAACCGGGGAATCAATGCCAGGTTGAGGGCGGTGTTCACCGCGAGCGCTCCCCCCATGATCCATGCCGCGGCGCGCGGCGCTCGCAAGGCCGCAAGGGGCAGCAACACGACCACGACGGCGCCCGGCACCGACGACGCCGCCAACACCGCGAACGCGTCAGCGGACGCGGCGTACCGCTCACCGAACACGGCGGTCATGATCGACGCCGAGAATGCGACCAGCGGCGCCGCGACGATCGCCATCGCCACCGCCGTCAGCAGCGCGGTCCGACGAAGATCCCGAGCCGCCGATCGCGTGCCGAAGTGCGGCACGACCACGGCACCCGCCGCCCGGGGGATCAGGAGGAGGCCGTCGAGCAGACGGTACGGCGCGCCGTAGAGCGCGGCATTAGCGGACCCCCTCAGGAGTGCCATCAGCCACGTGTCGAGACGTGCGTATGCACTGGCGAACACGCGCCCGGTCGTGAGGTGCAGGTTCGCACGCAGGCGGAGCCCGTCGAGATCGATGCCGTCGTCGGTCTTCACCACGCAGCGGCGCGCGACTCTCGTCAGGAACACGAGCGAAGCCAGGTCCGCGGCCGCGTACACGCCGACCGCCGCGGGCAACCCTCCCCCCGAGACGAGGAGCAGCCATCCGAGCGCGAGGACCCCGATGCGGGAGAGGACCTCGTTCAACGCCTCAGGGCGGTAGCGGTGCAGCCCGCGGAGCGCCGCGGACACCGACGAGTACACGACGGTTGCGAGCAGCGAGACCCCGTACAGCAGCGGGATCGCGAGCGAATCGTCGCTGGCGACCACGAGGTACAGCGCGCTCGTGACGACGGCAACGGCGACGCCGACGGGAATGCGACGGCGGATGACGAAGCGCAGCGTCGTCTCGCTGATCGAACCTGCCTCGGCGACCGCGTGCGAGACCAGGAACGGGTAGCCGAGATCACTGACCGCGGCGAGGATCGTGCCGATCGCGAGCAGCGCCGCGAGGTCACCGAACTGCTCGACGGGGAGCTGGCGAGCCGCGACGACGAGCCAGAGCGCCGAGATGCCCGCGGCGACGAATCGACCTCCCCCGAGGGTGGCGACCCGGCGCACGAACACTGCGCCGCCCCACGCGCTCATCGCGCGGTCTCCCGCGCGTACCCCGGTACCATCGCCCGCCGATGACGCAACGGGCGGTCGCTCGCCCCGACGAGGCGAGACCGAGCGTCGTGGTCATCGGAACCGTCGCCGCCAACACGGGCGACGCCGCACTGCTCGAAGCCGAGCTCGCGACCATCGAGCGCGCGATCCGCACTCCCCGCGTCACGGTGTTCGATCAAGACCCGGACCAGTGGCGCTTCGCCGACGTCGCCGTCCACCCGATGCTCACGCGGCCGCACAAGCACCGTCGGCCCAGAACATGGCACCGAGTCGCATGGCTGACTCGGCTCGCCCGGCTGCTCATCGCATCGCGCGTGTGGCGCGACGGGAAGAACCGCCTCGGGCGATGCCTCGTGCGCGCCGAGGACGACAGGCGTGCGCTCGAGCTCTACGGGGAGGCCTCCGTCGCGTTCACGCCGGGCGGCACGATGCTCGTCGACCAGTACACCGTGCTGCCCCGGCTGGTCGACTGCCGTATCGCGATCGCCCTGGGGTGCCGGCTCGTGATCTTCACCCAGACGATCGGCTCGTTCTCCCATCGCCTCGAGCGACGACTGGGCCGCTCGGTCTTCCCCGACGCCGACCTCGTCCTCGTCCGCGGGGACGCGTCGCGCGCGGCGGCGCTCGCGCTCGGAGCCCGGGCGGAGCGAGTGGTCGTCGCACCCGACCCGGTGTTCCTCTTCGCACGACCCGTCCGCGATCGTCACCGGCGCAACCGAGTCGCGATCTCGGTGCGGGAGTGGCCGTTCTTCCGCGACATCGACCCGCGTGACGGGCAGCGCAGGTATCAGGCCGCCATTGCGCAGCTGTGCGAACATCTCGTCACCGAGCACGACGTCGACGTGATCTTCGTCTCGACATGCCAGGGCATCCCTGGATACGCCTACGACGACAGCGAGGTCGCGGCCCGGATCGTCGCTGCGGTTGCCGAGCCCGTCGCGAGCCGTGTCCTCGTCGACCACACGCACCACGATCCTGACGCTCTCGGCGCGGTCCTCGAGAGCGTCGACCTGGTCGTGGCAACTCGTCTGCACGCAGCGCTCATCGCTCTCTGCCGCGGCACGCCGTGCGTGGCCATCTCGTACGAGGCGAAGACCGAGGAGGTGTTCGAGCGCCTGGGGGCGCCCGAGCTGACGATCGGCATCGAGGGGCTCGAGTCGAGTGCGTTGTGCGCCCTGGTCGACCACGCGTTGACGGCGCCAGCGCATCATTGGGCGCCGCTCTTCGCGGCGGTCGAACGTGAGCGTGAGGCCGCGGAAGGCGTGGCGACCATCGTCCGCGACACCCTCGCGAAGGGCGCGCCCGCCGTCTGAGCGCGAGCGAGCGCCATGACTCGCCCGCCGCTCTCGCTCGACCGGAACTCCGCCGCGACCCTGGCCCGCCCTCGACTCCCGAGCTCTGCCCGCAACGAGTCGTTGCGGAGCGAGTCGAGTGCACGGGAGAACGCAAGCGGGTCGCCGGGAGCCACGAGGATGCCGCACGACTCGACGAGCTCGGCGATCGCTCCCGCCCGCGTCGAGACCACGGGAGTGCCACACGCCATGGCCTCCATCAGCGCGACGGGGATGCCATCGCGGTCTCCGTCCGCGGTCTCCGCGGCAGCGAGCGCGAAC
>DATBSK010000089.1:0-6263 GCA_036559825.1 Acidimicrobiia bacterium
GACGCGGTTGCCGCGGAGCCGGAAGATCCCCCAGCCCTGCAGCGGGGCGGGCTGGCCGGTGTCCTCGCCCGCGATGAACGTGCGGCCGTCGGGGAAGAAGCAGATCTGCGCGTTCATGTCGAGGCCCTTGGGGTCCTTCGCGCGCGTCTGGATGACGGTCTGGTGCCGGAAGGGCGGCGTCGCGGCGTACGCGTCGAGATCGTTGCCCTGGCCGTTCAGCACGATCGCGGGCCCACTCGGCGCGGCTCGAGGGCGGGTCGCAGCTGCGCCTCCGACGGAGCTCGCGGCGACGAGCAGCGCAGCGAGGAGCGCGATGATGATTCGGGCGGGTCGGGTCATGGGGTGCCCCCGTTCTGCGCATGGCCGCCCACGGGCGCGAGCGGCGGGTCGAACGACTTCGTGACGACGAGCCGGTTCACGCCCTCGGTCGGCGAGGGAAGCTCGTTCGAGTCGGTGATCGCGAGGATCGTGATGCGGTTGTAGGTCACGCCGGACTTCGGGATGCTCGACGTCGAGCACGAGCCGTCAGCGTCCAGCACGCAGAGCTGCCCGCCCTGCGGGTTGTCGTCACGCTCGGAGATGAAGACGCCGTAGCGCGTCGCCCCCGACTGCGCCGAGATGCTCCCTGGGCGCAGCCACGCCGCCGGGTCGCCGAGCCCTTCGGTCGTCACCTCGACGTGCCAGGGGTCGAGCTGGACGAGCAGCTGCATGCGCGGCGACGTGCCCGGCGGGGGTGGCACGAGGTCGAACGGCACGTCGCACGGCGTCCCGACGCAGGGCTGCGGGGTCGCCGGCGCGGTGGGTGTGGACCGCTGCGTGCGCTCGCGCGCGCGGGTCGTCGTGCTCGTGACCGGCTTCCCGCGCAGCGAGTACCGGTACACGCCGCTCGTCCGTGAGCGTTGCGACAGGCCGGGCTCGCGGATGCCGGCGACCGCGAAGAGGTCGTCGCCGACGACCGCGGGGCCGCCCGAGACCGCGCCCGACACCTCGTCGGACCAGAGCACGTCGCCGGTCTCGAGGTCGAGCGCGCGCAGCGTGAAGTCGGTGCCGCCGATCACGACGACGTGCCCGCCGACCGCGGGCGCGCCGTAGGTCGGCGCAGCGATGGGCTGCTGCCATCGGACGGCACCGGTGGCGGCGTCGAGCGCGTGGAGGTACGGCGCGTCGCCGATCGCGGTGCCGCCGGTGATGATCCCGTTCGCCACCGCCGTCGGCCCGATGAAGCCACCGGTCGAGAAGTTGCTGCCCGGGTGCACGAGCCCGGGCTCGACCACTGGCGTCGCCCACACGAGGTCGCCCGTCTCGCGGTCGAGCGCGTAGTACGTGCCGTCCTTGCCCCCGAGACCCACGACCGCGCGACCGTTCGACTCGAACAGGTTCGGCGCGCCCGCGAAGTCCAGGTCGTCGCGGTTCGGCTGGTGCGGCTGGTACGACCATCGCACCGACCCGTCGTCGAGGCTGAGCGCGACCACGGCCTCGGCGAAGCGGCCGTAGCCCCGCGGGCTCGTCACGCAGTTGCCCGTGCCGACGAACACGAGCCGTCGCGCCTCGTCGATCGCGGGCGACGACCAGACGTCGGCGCAGCCGCTGCCGGTGGCGCCGTCGCCCTCGGTCGGTGCGAGCACGGTGCGCCAGCGCTCACGCCCGGTGGCGGCGTCGAGCGCGAAGACTCCGGCGGGCTCGCCGGCGGGGCTGTTGTGCACGTCCCATCCGACCACCACCACGCCGTCGGCGACCGCGGGCGAGCTCTCGATCTCCGTCGGGTCGTCGGGCCCGCCTTCGGGCCGAAGCTCGACCTTCCACCGGGTGGAGCCGTCGCGCGCCCGCAGCGCGTAGAGGGTCTTCCCGCCTCCGAAGTAGACGGTCGGCACGCCGCGCACCGTCGCCACCGCGGCCGACGACACGATCTGGCCGGCGTACACGTGCCGGTGACGCTTCGTGCGACGCACCCAGCGTCGTGTCCCGTCGCGGGCGCGCAGCGCGTAGAAGCGACCCGACCAGTCGCCGACGTACACCGACCCGTCGACGACCGCGGGCGTCGCGGTGACGACGTCGTGGGTGTTGAAGAACCAGATGCGCCGCAAGTCGGGCGCGTCGGCAGGGGAGAGGCCTGCGCACGCGGTGGCGAACGTGCGCGCGAGCTCACGACCCCACATCGGCCACGCGCACGCGTCCGACCGGTCGACGTGAGGTGCCGCGACAATCGGCTGCGCGTTGCCGACGATGACTGCGCAGGTCGCGACGAGCACGGCGACCTTTGCCCAAGTGATCCCCCCGATCACGCCCGGCACAGTACGCGGTCGTCTACGGGGACGGCCCGTCACGCGCGCGATCGTCTCGGTGCACGAGGCGGAGACCGTCGGGATCCTCGGCGTCGCCGACGAGCCGGTAGGGGCCGTGCGGCACGAGCAGGCGGTGGTGCGCGGGGCAGACCGCGGCGAGCCGGTGCACGAGGTGCGTGTCGCCCGCTTCGCAGACCGGGTCGGTGTGGTGGATCTGGAGGTTGCGCCCCGCCTCGCACCCCGGAACGCGACACGTGCGGTCGCGACGCCGGACGTGGCGCTCGACGTCGACCGGAAGCGCCGAGCGCAACCGCTCGACCGTCCGGGCGCAGCCGGTGTCGTCGACGGCGCAGCGGCGGACCTTGGCGTTGAGCTTCAGCGCGGCGAGCGTCTCGGCCGCGATCGGGATGCCGTCGACCTCAGCGCCCGGTGCACAGCGGGGGTCGAAGATCTCGACGACCTCGACCCGGAAGCGGCCCGTGCGCTCGACATCGGCGTAGTTGGTGACGAGATCGACCAGTGCGTCGGCCTTCCGGTGCGCCAGCGAGTCCCAGGCCTCGCCCTTGGCAGGTCGGAGGCGCTCCGCCATGTGCTCGAAGACCTTCTCCACGAGCACCCCGTCGACATCCGGCAGACGCCACCGGCCGCACGACATGCCGTCCACGCGGTCGCGCCAGGTCACGAGCATCCGCGCCTCGCGGCGCGCCTCGGCCTCGGCCGCGCTGACCGTCTGCGCCCGGCGCGCCATCCGCTGGAGATCGACCGGCGCCATCGCCGGCCCGCGCGAGGCCCACTCGCGGTCCGTCTCGGGCGTCGCGAGCTCCGTGAGGGGTTGGAGCTGGTCCCACGACAGCGTGCCCGCGTGCGCAGCGGCCGCGAGCGCGGGGCGCGTCTCGAGCGCCCGCGCGACCTCCACGGTCGCCTTCGCCGTGCGGGCCGACACCGTCGCGTCCGGCATGCGGCCCAGCGCGTCCCGGTCGTCCAGCACGCGAGTGGCGGCGAGCTCCTCGAGCCGCCAGCGCTGCTGCTCTCGGCGCGCCTCGGCGACGCGCGCCCGCAGCACCTCGTTCGGGTGGCAGCGCAGCTCGTCGACCCGCGCACGGAAGTCGAACGCCGACTCGGCGTCCGCTCCGTTCACCGATGCCGCGGTGATCGTCATGACCCCGATCCAACCAGAGGGGTGTGACACTCACCCCTGGATTCGACGCCCGGGAGAGAAGAAATTCCGATCCGATCGCTCCGCGGTCGTGTCACGTTGCGGCCCGCCGAGTGTCACGCCGCGGCTTGAGCGCGGTCGTGGCGTAACATCGCGTCCTCTGCACGCGGAGTCGGCGCGTGCGCGGCGGCGTAGCCGAGTGGCTCAGGCAAGGGTCTGCAAAACCCTGGACGCGGGTTCGATTCCCGCCGCCGCCTCGAACGCCCTGCCTTCGCGTGCTGCGGATTCAGCTCACCGTGGTGGGGAGCGCGCTCGGCGTCACGACGATCACGATCCCGTACACGATGAGGACGACCGCTGCGACACGAGCGATCCGCTGTCCGCCGCGCAGGCACTTCTCGCCGAAGACGATGAGCGCGATCACGGCCATTGCCGCGACGTTCATCACGCCCAGGGGCACCAGGATCACGAACAGCAGCCAGCAACAGCCGAGACAGAACATGCCGTGGAGGAGGCCCATTCGGATCGCGCCGACCGTGCCGTCGCGCCATGAGTTCATCAGGAACGCGAGCGGTGACCTGCATCTCGCGAGACAGACGTCCTTGAGTGGGGAGAGCTGGTACAGCCCTGCGGCGATGAGCAGCAGACCGCCGATCCGCGCCCAGTTGTCCATGACCCACATCGAGTCGTCCGCGAGACGCTGCACGCCGATCGCGAGTCCATAGGCGACGGCGCCGAACGCGATCCAGATCGAGAGGTACGCAGCCACGAAGTAGATGGTCGGCACCGAGGCACTTCCGGCCTCGCGCCGCTGGGTCTGCATGCGGTCGAACAGCAGGATCATCGGCGCGGCAGCCGGGAACATCATGGCGACCATCATCGCGACCCACATCGTGAAGAACAGCGGCGCCGTCATGCCCATCGTGAGGTCGAGGCCGACCATCTGGTGCTCGTCGTGCATGCGGTCGATGCCCGCCTGCCAGACGATCACGAGCCAGCCCGCCACGGCGAGGACGAGCAGCCCGCCGAGGATCGCGTTGCGTTGACGCGCGAGCGGGTCTGGCGCGTGGCCGACGTCTACGCGTGCCATTGGCTGACCGCGGCGACGGCGTGCATGCGATCCTCGGGGAGCCGCAGGGCCTCAGGCGCTCCAGGCGAACGTGTGCAGCGTTCCCGAGTCGCCGTCCCAGGCGCGGAGATCGGGATCGGAGAAGTGACTGCCTTTGCTGCTGGCAAGGTCCATGCTCTCGATCTGGAAGCCGGCGAGCGCCGCGGCACCCCGCACGTTGGTGGGCTGACCGTCCGGGTTCTTCATCGGCTGGAGCGTCGCCTGACCGATGGTTCCCACGCTCACCGAGGGGCTCTCACCCCACTGCATGTCGATCTTCGCAGTCTGCGCGGGAAGCCACTGGGAGATCACCGCACCGAACAGCGGCTCCAGATGGCCGCCCCGCTTCCCGCTGAAGATCGCTTCCAGTGCGCCCTGCTGATCGTCGGACGCGCCGTCGTCGATGTAGAGGCGAGCCTTGCCGCCGCCGAGGAAGAAGTTTCCTGGCCACTCCGCCATCAAGGCGACCTTGCGCCCGTTCAGATCCACGCCGTCGGCGTCACCCTCTGCGATGTCGAAGGCGAAGGTACCGTCGCACCAGCCCTGGTCCGGTTCCCCGTCGGGTCCGAGCCAGCACGGGCACAACATCTTGCAGCTGCACAGCTCGATGCTTCGGCCACGAACGCTCCACCCCACGGGTCCACCTCCGTCTCCGTCTCCAGCGACGCCCACAGGCCATCGGCCCGTCCCGCGAGCTCATTGTCCCCGACGCGCGCGCGCGCCACAAGAGGCACGGGACCGATGGCCGCTCGAGCCTACGGATGAGGCGTAGCCTCGCCGTCGCTGACCTGGGCGGTGCGGCGCTGCAACGGCGTTCCCGCGCCATGACGTCGACGGAGGCTGAGAGGACGACGCCGGATGATCGACGCGACGAGCGAGGGCGCTGACTCCTGGGTCACGTGGCGCGAAGCGGTTGCCGTCGTCCTCGATCGACGGCACCTGCGTTCGACCGGCACGATCGCCTTCTTCGTCGGCACAGTGCTGTTCTGCATCAACCAGCTCGATGTGGTCCTCCGCGGCGACGCGACCGCCTGGGTCTGGGTGAAAGTCGGCGTGACGTACCTGGTGCCGTTCTGCGTCTCCAACGCTGGGCTGCTCGTCGGCACCCGGCGCCGCGTGACGCGTGAACGTGAGCGCTGACGTGCCGAGCCGCAGCGCGGGATGGTGTCGATGCACTGCCGGCTACGACGGTGGTTCGTCGGTCGTCGTCGGTGCGGTCCCACGGCGCCCCACCATTCGCGGTCGCAGTGCCGCGGCAGCCACCGCGACGGCGATGACGGCGTAGAGCGCCCAGACCGCATCACCGATCTCGAGCGACCCGGCGAGCTCGCGCGTGTTCGTCACGAGCAGCAGTGCCGCGACCGCGAGGCCGATGTCGCGCGGCGGGATGAACCGGATGATCCACGCCGCGAGCGGCGCGGCGATGACGCCGCCGATGAGCATCGCGATGACGACCTCGAAGTCGACCTTGCCGCCACCGATCGCCGCGATGAGCGAGCCGGCAGACACGGTCGCGACCGCGACCTCGGCCGTGTTCACCGAGCCGATCGAGAAGCGCGGCGAGACGCCCTTGTGGAGGAGGAACGGAGTCACGACCGGCCCCCACGCGCCGACGAGGCCGTTCGTCACACCACCGGCGGTCGCGGCCACCTCCACGCCTCCAGGCACCGGGACCGATGCCCGTCGTCCGCCGGGCTCGACGTCCTCGGGCGCGTCC
>DATBSK010000090.1:0-1851 GCA_036559825.1 Acidimicrobiia bacterium
CGGTACGTGCACCGCAGCCGCTCGCCTCAGCTGCCGTCGAGGGTGCGCATCACCATGCCCGTCCGCGGCTTCGGCGCGAAGTAGGTCGTCTTCTCGGGCATCAGCACGCGCGCGTGCGCCGCGTCGCGGATCTCCTCGACATGGACGCCCCGGAGCAGCACGGCCGAGTCCGCCTCGCCTGCGAGCACGACTCGTGCCACGGAGGCCGCGTCGCTGCGGTACGCGAGGGTCGCCCCGCCGAGGAACGGCTTGACCGCGACGTCGAAGCGTGCCGCGTCGACGTCGCGCAGGGGCTCGGGGAGACCTCCGAGGACGGGCGGGAGGCCGGGCGTCGGAACCAGCAGCGCTGCACCCTCGGCGTCGACCAACCCGAGCGCGTCGGCGCGCTCCATGTCCGCGACCAGGCGCGCGATGGTCTCGGGCGTCGCGGCACCGGCGGGATGCACGGACCAGAGCTCCGCCAGTCGCCCGCGGAGGTCGGCCGGTGCCCCGCGAACGAGGCGGTGGAACGGCCGGACGTCGAGCCGAACGTCGTCGAGCGACACGACGAGTGCGAGGATCGCATCCGTACCCGGGCCGTCGGTCTCGGCGCGGTAGGTGCACGCGGTCTCGAAGCGGTGATGACCGTCCGCGAGCACCATCGGCTCGCTCGCGACGAGCGCCCGCACCGTTGCGATGCGCTCGGGGTCGTCGATCCGGCCGACCTCGTGCACGACACCCTCCGCGTCCACGCTGCGTGCGAGAGGAGGAACCGCGTCCACGAGCGCAGCCAGGCCGCTCGCGAGCGTCAGGCCCCAGATCGGGTCGAAGTTCGCCTTCGTGGCGCGGAGCAGCGCGAGGCGGTCGCTCTTGGCCTTCGGCAGCGTCCGCTCGTGCGGCAGGATGTCGTCGGCGTCGGGATTCGGCAGTGCGAGCGCCCCGATCACGCCGATCGTCCGGTGGGTGGCACCCTCGGAGCGGGGTTCGTCCATCCGGTACGCGTAGAGCGCAGGGTCGGGATCAACCGAGAGGATCCCGGCGGCGCGCCAGGCCGCGAGCGTCGCCCTCGCCGTGTCGTACGCCTCGTCACCCGGACCCTCGGGAAGGATGAGTCGGACCGCGTTGTTGGGATGCGACGCGAGCAACGAGGCGCGCTCCTGCGCGTCGATCACGTCGTAGGGTGGCGCGGTCACCGCGGTGAGGTCGGGCCCGGCGGTGTACCGCAGGCCGCGGAACGGTGCGAGATCGGGCACCCGGAGTCGCTTTCTCACGGACGGGACGAGGCAGAGCCCGGGACGAAGGCGCGCGATTGTCGCACGGCGCCGCCGATGGCAGAGGCATCGTGCAGGGTGAGACGTCCCGAGAACGACCGACGACAGAGGATGCAGACGTGAGCGAGGGCGACGGCAGCGCTGACGCGTACACGGCGTTCCAGGACGGCCTCCGACTCCTCGAGTCCGCCGACACGCACGCCGCGGTGGTCGTGCTCGAGCGGGCGCGCGATCTCGAGCCCGACAAGGGTTCGATCCGCGAGACCCTCGCACGCGCGTACTTCCGGTGTGGCCGGTACCCGGCCGCAGCCGCGGAGTTCGACCGCGCACTCGAGCTCGACCCGGTGAACGACTACGCACACTTCGGCCTCGGGCTGAGCCTGCTGCGCGTCGGCGAGCGTGACCGCGCCCGCGGCCACCTGAAGCTCGCGGTCGCAATGCGGCCGCTCGAGGAGTACCGGGCTGCGCTGGCCGAGGCGGGCGAGACGTCGTGACGACGCGGCTACTCCGCGCCCCGGTGGTGTGCTGCGATCTCGACGGGGTGGTGTGGCGCGGCGCGGACGAGATCCCCGGGTCCGCCGACGCGGTCGCCCGGCTCCGC
>DATBSK010000091.1:0-21328 GCA_036559825.1 Acidimicrobiia bacterium
CGGCGCCGAGCAGGCACGCGTCGAGGTCGCGTCGCGTGACCGGCCCGGACTGCTTGGCGCAGTGTCGGGTGTGCTCGCGGCTTCCGGGTTCGACGTCGTCGACGCCAGCGCGGCGACGTGGCCCGACGGCGTCGCGATCGAGTCGTTCCGCGTGCGCGCGACCGACCCCGCGTCCGACGCGCTCGCCGTGATCGCGGGCCTCGAGGACGCCGTCGCCGACGCGTTGCGCCGACCGCCTGTGACCGACCCCGCCCCCGACCTGGAGATCGACTTCGACGAAGCAGGGTCCCCGTGGCACACCCTCTGCGAGGTCCGGGGCGAGGACCGCCACGGGCTCCTCCACATGATCACGGTCGGGTTCGCGGCGGCGGGTGTCACGGTGCAGTCGGCGCGCATCGAGACGCACTCGGGCATCGCGATCGACCGCTTCGAGGTGACCGACACCGAGGGCCGCAAGCTCGACGCGGGGCGTGAGCACGAAGCGCGTCATGCGATCTGGAGCGGCTCGGGAGGCTCACCGAGCCTGCGCGAGCGGGTGCGCCGGCGGTTCCTGCCGATCGGCGCCGCCGCTACGGGAGCTCGATCCAGCGGTGCGGGCGCAGAAGCCGGCCGGTGAGATCGTCCGGAGGCTGTGCGGGCGCGAACAGGTAGCCCTGCGCCGCGTCGACCCCGAGGTCGCGCAGGATCGCGAGCTGCGCCTCGGTCTCGACACCTTCGCCCGTCACGGTGACGCCGAGCGCGTGGCCGAGGCTCACGACCGCGGCGACGATGGCCGCGTCCTCGGGCTCGGTGCCGAGCCGCTCGACGAACGTCCGGTCGATCTTCACGTCGTCGACGGGGAACTGCCGGAGGTAGCCGAGCGCGGAGTAGCCGGTGCCGAAGTCATCGATGCTCACGCGCACGCCGAGCGCCTTCAGCGCCTTGACGGCCGCGACGCCGGCGCCGATGTCCTCCATGAGCACGGTCTCGGTGATCTCGACGCAGAGCGCGTCGGGCCGCAGCCCGACGCGGGCGAGCACGCCCGCGACGAGGTCGGCGAGCTCGACGTGGACGAGCTGTCGGCCCGACAGGTTCACCGACAGCCGGAAGTGCTGCTCCGAGCCGAGCGCCGCTCGCCACTCGACCGCCCGCCGGCACGCCTCCTCGAGCACCCATGCGCCGATCGGCACGACGAGACCGGTCTCCTCCGCCGCGCCGAGGAAGTCGATCGGCGAGAGGAGCCCCCGCTCGGGGTGCTGCCAGCGCGCCAGCGCCTCGACCCCCACACACGTCCCGTCCGCCAGCGAGATGATGGGCTGATAGAAGACCCGGAACTCCCCCCGCGCGACGGCACGGTGCAGCGCGTTCTCCGTCTCGTGGCGCTCGCGGGCGCGCTCGCGCATCTGCTCGTCGAAGACCTCGCAGCGGTCCTTGCCCCGCTCCTTGGCGCGGTACATGGCGGCATCGGCGTCGCGCAGGAGGGCCTCGGGACGGTCGGTGCCGCTCATCGAGATCGCGATGCCGACGCTCGCGCTCACGAACTGCTCCTCGTTGCCGATCCGGAACGGCGCGCGGGCGGCGTCGATGATGCGCTCGGCGACCCCGATCGCCTGACGGTCGGCGACACCGGGCTCGAGGTCCTCGCAGAGCACCGTGAACTCGTCGCCGCCGAACCGCGCGACGACGTCGCCGGGCCGGAGCACGCCCTCGAGCCGGGCCGCGAGCGCCTGCAGCAGCTCGTCGCCCGCGTCGTGCCCGAGGCTGTCGTTGACCACCTTGAAGCGGTCGAGATCCATGAACAGCACCGCGACGGCCGAGCCCGAGCGCTGCGCGCGGCGCAACGAGTGCTCGAGCAGCTCGCCGAACAGGGTCCGGTTCGGGAGTCGGGTCAGCGGGTCGTGGTGGGCCTGGTGCGCGAGCTGGTCCTCGAACTGCGTGCGCTCCACCGCGATCGCGGCGAGATGGAGCACGGACTCCACCGTCGCCTCCTCGTCGGCTGTGGGCAGGCGCGCCGAGTCCAGGTACGTCGCGAACGTCCCGAGCACGCGCTGGTCGTACGAGGAGCGGATCGGCGTCGACCACGCGCCGTGGATGCCGTGCTCCGCGGCGAGCACCCGCAACCAGGGTTCCAATCCCTCGTGGACGACGTCGCGCACGGCAACGGTCTCGGCCCTGATGACGGCCGACCCGCAGATCGTCGAGCCCTCGGCGACCGGGATGCCGTCGATCGCGCGTGCGAACGAGTCCGGGAAGCTGGGCGCGGCCCCGTGGTGCAGCGTCCTGCCCCACTCGTCGACGAGCAGCACCGTAGACCGCGCGCCCGGGATCTGGTGCTCGACCATGCGGCAGATCTCTGCGAGCGTGTCCTCGCGCGGGTTGCTCGTGGCGATCATCTCGAGGACGGAGGCCTGGTCGCGCAGCCGCGCCTCGGACGCCCGCAGCGCGACCTCGGCCTCGACTCGGTCGGTGACGATCCGGCCGACGGCGACGAGCTCCCCCGTGCCCTCGTCCTCGAGCTTGCGGGCGACGATCTCGAGGGCCTCGACGTGCTCGTCCGCGGCGATGATGCGCACCGGATGCATCGCGCGGGCCGGCGTGCCGTCGAGGATGGACCGGTAGTACGCGAGCGTGCCCTCGAGATCGTCGGGGTGGATGAAGTCCGTCGCCGGCCGCCCGATGCCGGCGTCTTCGTACCCGCCGAGGCGCTGCGCGGAGGGCGACACGTAGGCGACGTTGAGGTCGGCGTCGAGCACCGTCACGATGTCGAACCCCTGCTCGACGATCGCCCGGAAGCGCCCTTCGCTCTCGCGGAGCGCGGCCTCGACCTGCTTGAACTCGGTGACGTCGACGAGTGATCCGACGAAGGTCGCCAGCGGGTCGGTGCGCACGCGCACGGCGCGGGCACGCACCCAGCGCAGCTCGCCGTCCGGTCGCACGACGCGGTACTCGGCAGTGATCTCGGCGAGATGCTCGCGACGCGCGTCCGAGCGATAGTCCAGGATGCGCTCGCGGTCTTCGGGGTGCATCACCCCGAGGTAGCCGTGCCCGAGCACGCCCCCGCGCGTCAGGCCGGTGATCTCGCACATCCGCTCGTTCACGAGGATGACGCCGACACCCTCGACGGCGGTGTAGAGGCCGACGGGCGCCGAGTTCGCCATGGCGAGGAGCTCGGCCTCGCCGAGGGTCGCGAGCGCGGCCCGGCGCGCCGCGCGAGCCGCATCGTCGGCGGTCGCGTTCGACGCCAGATCCGTCATCCGTACCCCGTCACCCGGTACCTGCGCACGCAGCGAACCCCACGCCCCCGTCCACCAGGCTACGCCACGGAGCGTGGTCGCGGAGCTGCTCGACGGACCCAGTCGAGCACGGGCATCATGCGCTCGTTCTACTGCCCCGGGCATCAGGAGCGCGCGTGAGAGCCACGGAGATCATCGCGAACCTGCGCGTCGCTGACATCGAAGCCGCGAGCGGCTTCTACGTCGACTACCTCGGACTCGACACGGAGAGCTTCAATCTCGGCTGGGTTGCCCATCACCGCTCCTCGGAGAGCGGGGCCTGCGTGCAGCTCGTCACAGGGGACGCGACCAGTCCCGAGGACTCGGTCATCTCGGTGCGCGTCGGGGACGATGTCGACGAGGCGTACGTCGAAGCGCAGCGCCGCGGCTATGAGATCGTTCACCCGCTCACGACCGAAGCTTGGGGTGTGCGGCGGTTCCTCGTCCGCGCACCCGACGGCAACGTCGTGAACATCGTCGGCCACCGAGACGAACAGCCACTACCCACCCTCTCCGGCCGCCGCGGCGGCGCGAGCGCGCAGCACGCGCGCCTTCGCGAGTCCCCACGCGAGGAGCTCCGGTCCGAGCTCCGGGTCGTCGAGATCACCCACCGCACGAGGGGCGAGGTCGTAGACGTCTGCAGGCTGGTGTCGCTCGTCGAACTCGTCGCGGGCCACGGGGCCGACGCCTGCCGCACGGAGCACCTCGGTGGGCTCGCGCACAGCGCCCCGCACGACCTGGAGCGGCGTCGCGGGCTGCTCCGACGGGTCGAGCGCGAGCAGCGCGACCAGCTCGGCGCACACGCGTGCCGTCGCCGCCTCGGTCGCACGGGAGAGCGCTTCGTCGACCTGCGCGCGGGCAGCGCCGCGGAGCCCCCACGCGTCGGCCACGCGCGTCGCACGGGCGACGAGGTAGCCCGGCAGGCAGCTGCGGACCCGCTCGATCACCACCGGAGCTGCACGCGCGAGGTGCTCCAACGCCTCCCGCTCGGCCGCGTCCTCATTGGTCGGCGTCCCGGCGGGCGCCTCCTGCGACGGCGACCGTCGACGCCGCTCGCCGCCGCTGCTCAGGATTCGAGACCGACGCGCCGGAGCGCTTCGCCAGGCTCGAGCACGATGCCGGTGATGAAGGGGCCGAACTCGGCGAAGCGCGCCGACACCTCGTCGAAGCGCATCTCGTAGACGATGTCCTTGAGCGCGCCGGGGTCGTCGGCGAACAGCGTCACGCCCCACTCCCAGTCGTCGAGCCCGGTGGAGCCGGTGATCAGCTGCACGACGCGGCCCGCGAACGTCCGGCCGACACGCGCGTGCCCGCTCATCAGCGCCTTGCGGGCATCGAAGTCGAGGGCGTACCAGTTGTCCGCACCCGAGCGACGCTTCGACATCGGATAGAAGCAGATGGCGCGCTTCGCGGGGAGTCGAGGATGGATGCGCTGCTCCCGGTAGTGCGCGATCCGCTCGCGCCACTGCACGAGCCGCGCCTCCAGGTCGGCAGGATCGGTGACGCCTTCCTCGTCCGCGAGACGGACGAGCTCGTCCTCCTCGGTCGCGGCGTACTCCGATGCCTCGGTGAGCGACACGTACGACCACATCGCGATCAGCGGCGCACGCGACAGCTCCTGCTGGAGCGCCTGGAGGCGCGCGAGGTCGGGACCGACCGCCATCACGCCGAGGTCGGCCTTGTGCCCGAGCACGGTGAACGTGATCGCGTGGTGCGGCTCGTCGGCCGCGAACGTGGCGAGCGCGTCGAGCACCTGCTTCGCGCCGCCGGGCTGCTCGTCGGCGCGTTGCTGGTCGACCCGGTAGAAGAGGTGCAGCACACCCCAGCCGTTCGAGGCCTCCAGCCGATCGGTCATGACGGTGTGACGTCCACGAAGTCGGCGAAGTCGACCGTCTCGTCGGGCGGCGGTGCCGAGACGTCGACCGGGACGTCGAACTCGGGCAGCGCGAGCGTCACCGCGACGCGTGCGTGCTGAGGCTGATCGACTTCGATCGTGGTCTTCATCTGCCGCAGACGGTTCTGGTCGTCGAGCCAGAGGTCGACGGGCAGCTTCCGGTCGCCCCGGAACAGCTGCTCGATCCCGGCTCTGACCCGGTCGCGGAGCTCCTCGGGAAGCGCTTCGAGTCGCTGCCGCGCGAGCGAGAGCTTGAGCGTGCCGCGGAAGTGCGTCGTCCTGGTGCCGTTGATCGGCTCGCTGCCGACGCGGACGGCGTCGTCGATGCCGCGCAGCGCGTCCACCTGCGACCTCGGGTTCGCGCCGCCGGTCGGGTCGAGGCTCTCGAGCTGCTCGGCCCCGAGCCCGCTCACCTGCGAGAGGTCGATCCGGATCCAGTGCTTCCCGGCGAGCTCGCTCGGCACCTCCCGAGCGGTCGCCTCGAGGGCCGACGCGATGTCGAGATAGATGATGCCGTCGACGATCCGCTCCTCGAACGTCGCCGGCGTGCCGGCGATGTCGCTGAGGTCCACGACGAGGCGCCCGCGGTCGCCCGACAGCGCAACGACACCGTCGGCGGTGATCTCGCCCCCGCCGCCCTCGGACTCCACGGCGATGCGCATCGTGACTCGTGCGCTGCTCTCCCGCGCGGTCGTTGCGGCGGCCTTGCGGATCCGGCGCTCGGGACCCTCGACCGCGTTCGCGGGCGCAACGAGCGCCGTGACGAGGACCGCCCCGACAGCGATCGCCATGACCGCGCGCGCCCGGCAACGACCCCGCATCACGCTCGATGTTAGGTGCGGTCGGCTTCGACGGCTTCCACCGCCACGAGATGGAAGGAGTAGTGGCGCGCCATGACGTCGCGTACCTGCGCGTCGAGCTCCCAGCCGCTGCCGTCGACGAGCAGCCGGAAGAGCCGCCGCAGGAACGCGCCCTCGACGTAGGCGCGCTGGATGCGCCGCGGCTCCGGCTCGACGATCTCGCGCATCATCGGCGGGCACACCGTCACGACCTCCGTCGCGACATCGGCGAGGACCGGCTCCCGGAACTCCGCCTCGAAGTCGTCGAACCATCCGGCCATCAGCTCGTCGCGCACCCGCGCGTCCGCCCGCGCGGCGTCGAGATACGGCTCCCGATCGAGGAAGCGCAGCGTCGCCCGCGGCAGCACCGGCCGGTACTCGGCCCACTTGTGCCGGACGATCCCGCAGATCCGAGTCTCCTCGATCCGCCGATTCTGCCCGTATCGGCACCAGGGGATGCGTCAATCGGGGGCCGCACCCGAGCATGTGACGGGACAACCGCATATTCCGGCTGTGGCGTCACATGCTCGAGTGGGGCGTGACCAGGACGCGACGAGGGCGCCCCACAGGGCGCCCTCGCGTGCGTGCTTGCGGAGGAGCGGACTAGAAGTCCATGCCCCCCATGTCGCCCATGCCGCCGCCGGGCATGCCGGGCGCCGCCGACGGGGGCTCCGGCTTGTCGGCCACGACCGCCTCGGTGGTGAGGAACAGCGCCGCGATCGACGCCGCGTTCTGCAGCGCCGAGCGGGTCACCTTGGCGGCGTCGATGACGCCGGCCTTGATGAGGTCCTCGTACTCGCCGGTCTCGGCGTTGAGGCCCTCGGCCGCCTTGAGGCCGCGCACCTTCTCCACGACGACGCCACCCTCGAGACCGGCGTTCAGCGCGATCTGCTTGAGCGGCTCCTCGAGCGCACGGGCGACCATCCGGGCACCCGTCGCCTCGTCGCCGTCGAGCTTCTCGGCCGCGCTGAGCACCTTGGCCTGCGCCCGCAGCAGCGCGACGCCGCCACCGGCGACGACACCCTCCTCGACCGCGGCCTTGGTCGTCTGCACCGCGTCCTCGATGCGGTGCTTCTTCTCCTTGAGCTCGACCTCGGTGGCCGCGCCCACCTTGATGATCGCGACACCACCCGACAGCTTGGCCAGGCGCTCCTGGAGCTTCTCGCGGTCGTAGTCGGAGTCGGTGTTGTCGATCTCCTGCTTGATCTGGTTGATGCGGCCCTGGACGTCCTCCTTCGAGCCGGCACCCTCGACGATCGTCGTCTCGTCCTTGGTCACGACGATCTTGCGGGCCTGACCCAGGAGGTCGATGCCGATGCTCTCGAGCTTCAGGCCGACCTCCTCGGAGACGACCTGGCCACCGGTGAGGATCGCCATGTCCTCGAGCATCGCCTTGCGGCGCTCGCCGAAGCCGGGGGCCTTGATCGCCGCCGACTTGAACGTGCCGCGGATCTTGTTCACGACGAGGGTGGCGAGGGCCTCGCCCTCGACGTCCTCGGCGATGACGACCAGCGGCTTGCCCGTCTGCATCACCTTCTCGAGCACCGGCAGCAGGTCCTTCACCGCCGAGATCTTTGAGCTCACGAGCAGCACGTAGGCGTCGTCGAGCACGGCTTCCATCCGCTCGGGGTCGGTGACGAAGTAGGGCGAGATGTAGCCCTTGTCGAAGCGCATGCCCTCGACGAGATCGAGCTCCATGCCGAAGGTCTGGCTCTCCTCGACGGTGATGACGCCGTCGGTGCCGACCTTCTCGAGCGCCTCGGCGATCATGCCGCCGATCTCCGCGTCCGCGGCGGAGATCGCCGCGACGTTGGCGATCTGCGCCTTGTCGGTCTCGACCTTCTGCGAGTCGCCCTTGATCGACTCGACCGCCGTCGCGACCCCGGACTCGATGCCCCGCTTCAGGACCATCGGGTTGGCGCCGGCGGCCACGTTGCGGAGACCCTCGCGGACGAGCGCCCAGGCGAGCACCGTCGCGGTCGTCGTGCCGTCACCGGCGACGTCGTCGGTCTTCTTCGCGACCTCCTTGACGAGCTCCGCCCCGATCTTCTCGTACGGGTCCTCGAGGTCGACCTCCTTGGCGATGGAGACGCCGTCGTTCGTGATCGTCGGCGCGCCCCACTTCTTTTCGAGGACGACGTTGCGGCCGCGTGGGCCGAGGGTCACGCGGACGGCGTCCGCGAGCTTGTTCATGCCCGCCTCGAGCGCCCGGCGGGCGTTCTCGGCGTAGGCGATCTGCTTGGCCATCGCTGTCTCCCTGTGGTGGACGGAGGGTGGTGGGGTCGAGTCGACCCGCATCGGCTTCTGGCACTCGAGTCGGGCGAGTGCTAGGGCCTATGTTGGCACTCGCCCCTCGCGAGTGCAAATGCGCGGCCGGCCTCCGCTCGGCTCAGTCGCCGCCCTTGCCGTTGCCCTTGCCGTTCCCCTGGTCCTCGTCCGCGTCGCCCTGGAAGGGTGAGCCGCCGAGGTACGGCTGCAGCAGCTGGACCGTCAGGCTCCCGACCTCGCGATCGAGCTGCCCCGACGACACCCAGCCCGGGATCTCCGCGGTGAGGCGCTGCGCCTCGTGCCCGTCCTCGTCGCGGCCGGTGACCACCTTCCCGAGCCTCGCGGCGAGCTCGGGGCCCCGCCGCCCGTAGGCGCTGGGATTGCTCACGAGCACGGCGAACAGCTCGGCGATCGAGCGCGGCGTCGGGATCGTCGCGGCGGTGGTCGAGGTCTGCTTGGACTTCGACGCCGTGGTGGCGCGGGCGCGCTGGCCCTGTGACGCCGTGTCGCCGAGGTCGCTGCCCCCGCTGCTGAGCGCGAGCGCGGCCCCGGTCCCGACCAGCGCGACGACCACGAACGCGACGAGCGCGGGGGCGAAACGCCTGCGCTCGCGCTGCGCACGCGGCTTGCGCCGGTCCGGGGGAAGGGCGGTGCCCGTGCCGGTGCGCGGCGGGGGCGCCGGCGGGACCGGCATCACGCGCGTGCTCGTGACGATGGGCGTCGTCGCCTCGGCCTCGGTTCCGGCCGCGGTCCCGGCGGCGGCGCCCGCGGGGACGGCTTCGGTGAGCGCGGCCCGCATCGCCTCGGCGTCCGGGAAGCGGTCCGCGGGATCCTTCTCGAGCGCGCGCTCGATCGCCCCGACGAGCCGGTTCGGCACGTCCGGTCGCTTCTCGGCGAGGGGCGGCACCGGTGCGTCCCGGTGCTGGAGCGCCGTCGCCATCGCAGTGTCGCCGCGGAACGGCGGTGCGCCCGCGAGCATCTCGTAGAGGAGGACGCCGACGGCGTAGAGGTCGGTGGCCGGGCCGGACGGCTCGCCACACGCCTGCTCGGGTGACAGGTAGGTGGGCGTCCCGATGATGTCGTTGGCCGCGGTCAGCCCCGGCGCGGCGTCGTGGACCGCCTTGGCGATCCCGAAGTCGGCGAGCTTGACCGTGCCGTTCGTCCCGATCAGCACGTTCGCGGGCTTGACGTCTCGGTGCACGAGATCGCGCGCGTGCGCGGCGGCCAGCCCCGCGAGCACCGCGTCGGCGATGCGCACGGCCTCCTCGACGGGGAGCGGGCCCTTGTCCTTCAGCTCGGCGGCGAGCGTGTGCCCGTCGACGAGCTCCATGACGAAGTAGGGACTGCCCTTGTCGTCGCCGACGTCGAAGACAGTGACGACGTTCGGGTGGATGAAGGCGGCGGCGTGGCGCACCTCGCGCACGAAGCGCTCGTGGTGGCTCCCCGTGAAGCCCGGTTTGAGGCACTTGACGGCGACCCGCCGCGAGAGCTTCTGGTCGTAGGCCTCGTAGACCTCACCCATCCCGCCGTTCCCGACGGCGCGACCCAGCTCGTAGCGGCCCGAGAGCACAGGCATGCACGGGTATTACCCCGAGGCGCCCTCCAAATATCAGGTCAGGGTGGGCGGGCGTCAGCGGCGGAGCGAGCGCCCGCGGCGCAGGTACCCTGCGCCGCAGCGAGCGACGCCATCAAGGCGGGTACCTGAGCGCCACCGCCGCCTCCGGGCTGTGGGCGTGGAAGGCGAAGCTCTCCTGGAGATAGAGGTGGACCACGGCCTCGTCCGCGTGGTGGAACCCGATCGACACGTCCTGGCCGACGGAGAGCTCGAAGTCGTCGCCGCGGAGCGACAGGACGATCGCCCCGTCGACGGCCGGGGCGTAGACGACCGGCCCGTCGAGGATGAGTCGGAGTCGCTCCAGGACCGGGTACCCGCCGTCCTCGGTCGTCTCGAGGATCCCCGACCAGCAGCGCGGGCCGAGCGCGATGCCGTACGGCCCCTCGACCCCCGCGTCGCGCAGGCGCGCCACCGCGGTGGCCACCCACGTGGGGTACTGCCCGAAGCTGTCACCGAGCGCGACGGGGTCGTGCGGCGACGCCTCGGCGATGCCGGTGATCTGCGCCGCGGGGTAGCCCCGGAACACAGCCGAGTCCTCGGCGGTGGCGATGCTGCGCGCCGCGTCGACGACCGGGCTCAGATCAGGCGACTTGTGGCCGCGCTCGATCGCGTCGAGCTCCGACCGCAGGAGCGCGAAGTCCGACCGCAGCTCGACGACCGGCTGGACGACGCGGATCGCGGCCTCGACTCCGTCGACGGGCGACTGCTTCACCGCCTCGACACCACCGAGCGTGGACGCTGAGTACTCCCACCCGTGCGGACCGGAGAAGTCGACGAGCCGGCGCGCCGCGAGGAAGTTCTCCAGCGCACGCTTGGCCTCCGTCTCGATCTCCGTCCACGCAGCGGGGGAGACGGGCGCGAGCTCGCGGAAGAGATGCGTCACGGGCGGTGCTCCTTCAGGCTGCCGATCCCGAGCGAACCGTCGGCGGTCGCGGGCGCCTCGCCGCCTCCTCCGTGCTCGGCGGCCGCCTCCTCTCCATGGGTCGGCTCGCTGCGGCGCACGATACGTGCGCCGCGGGCGCTCGCCTCCTCGCCGACGATCGGCTGGTCCGTGAACAGGTACGTGCGGAGGTGCCGGTCGAGCACCGCGTCGTTGCGACGGAGCCACTCGAGCGTCATCGCCGCGTGCTCCTTCTCCTCGTCACGGTTGTGCGCGAGGACCGACGCGAGCTCGGGGCTCTCGGTGGCTTCGGCGCGCTGGTCGTACCAGTCGACGGCCTCGAGCTCCTCGCCGATGGACGCGAGCGCGCGGTGACGGTCGATCGCCGCTGCGTCGAGCAGCGCCTCGTTCTCGTGCAGTCCCTCACTGGTCGGCATGGCCGCTCACGGTACCTATGACTGCCCGTTTGCGACCAACGCCGAAACCGGGGAGGGGGCATACAGTCGAGACACCGTGGCCGAGATGCACGACGCGACCGAGGAGTACCTCGAGACGATCCTCGAGATCGAGGAGGAGGGCGTCATCCCGATCCGGGCCCGCCTCGTGGAGCGGCTCGGACTCTCCGCCGCAGCTGTGTCGGAGCAGGTCGGCCGCCTCGTCGACCAGGGCTACGCGCAGCTGCTCGACGACCGGACGCTCCGCCTCACCGAGAAGGGACGGGATCTCGCGACGTCCATCGTCCGCCGGCACCGGCTCGCCGAGCGGCTCCTCGTCGACGTCATCGGTCTGGAGTGGGAGAAGGTGCACCGCGAGGCCGACCGCTGGGAGCACGCGATCTCCGCCGACGTGGAGGAGAAGCTGGTCGAGCTCCTCGGCGACCCGGCGACGTGCCCTCACGGCAACCCGATCCCGGGGTCGCGCAGCCGGCCGGACGGTGCGCCCACGGTCGCGCTCGCGCAGGCGGGGCCCGGGACCGTCCGGGTCACGCGCATCAGCGAGAAGATCGAGCTCGACGACGACGCGCTCGCGTTCCTCGCCGACGCCGCGCTCGTCCCCGGCTCGACCGCCGCGGTGCTGCGCGTCGAGCCCGGCGGCGTGGTCGTCGAGTCGGCAGCCGGCGAGCGCACGGTGCCGACCGAGGTGGCGCGGCTCACGTTCGTGACGCGGGCCTGATCGAGCGCTCAGCCTGACGCCGGCTCAGAGCCCGGCCGCCACCAGCACGAGCTCGGTGCCGAAGCCGAACACGACCCCCGCGAACAGCCCCCACATGAGCATCTCGCGGTGCCCCAGGCGGAACGCCTGTCCGAGGAGCTGCACGATCACGTAGAGGATCGACCCGGCCGCGAGCGCGAGGAACGCGATGTTCACGTTCTCGTCGACGAACGACTGACCGATGATGGTCCCCACGAACGTCGGCAGGCCGGCGATGACCCCGAGCGTCGCGAGGAACCCCCAGGTCGGGCGGTCCGGGTCGCTCGTGAGCGGGGCGACGATGCCGAACCCCTCGGTCGCGTTGTGCACCGCGAACCCGACCACGAGGAGCACCGCGAGGCTGATCGCGTCGTTGGCCGCCGACTGACCGATCGCGAGGCCTTCGGCCAGGTTGTGCAAGCCGATGCCGATCGCGATGAACAGGGCCGTCCGCTTCGGCTCGGAGAGCGAGTGGATGCCGGAGCGCGACGAGAGCTGACCGACGGCCGCGGCGCCCGGCCCCATGGGGAGACCCGACGTCACGCGCTCGCGCCGGTGATCCATCCAGCGCTCGTAGTACACGAGGCCGAGCAGACCGACCGCGAACGCGGCGAGGAAGATGATCCCGCGGGTGGCGAGCTCCCCCCACTCGCTCTCCTCGACCGCCTCCTCGACCGGCTCGAAGCCGTGCGAGACCGTCTCGACCAGAAGGAAGACGAGCACACCCGCCGACGCCGCGTTCAGGAACGACCGCACGGCCACCGAGAGGCCGCGGATCCGGCCGACGGGGAGGCCGATGAAGATCGTGGCCCCCGCGATCGCCCCCAGCAGGATGACCTCGCCCTCCGACACCGCTCGCCTCCCCACGCCGGCGTGACTAAGGGCAACCTTACTTGAGGGTGCCCGATGCCGACAAGCGCGGGGGCCTAGATGTCGGGTCGATTCCGCTCCGGCGTCCCGGCCGTCCGGCCACGCCTCCGCTTCATCTCCTAGATGTCGGGTCGATTTCTCCTCAGCCCCCCGCCACCGCGGGGACGATGCTCACGGTTTGGCCGTCGGTGAGGGGGGTGTCGAGCCCGTCCAGGAACCGGATGTCCTCCTCGGCGACGAAGACGTTCACGAACCGCCGCAGCGTCCCGTTGGCGTCGAAGAGCCGCTCGGCGAACCCGGGGTGCGCGGCGTCGAGCGCCTTCAATGCCTCGCCCACCGTCCCGCCGTCGACGGTGACCTCCGACGCGCCGTCGGCGAGCTGGCGGAGCTGGGTCGGGATGCGCACCGTGATCGCCATGCGGCGTCAGGCCTCCTGCGACTCGGGGAACGCCTCGACGAAGGCCTCGAGCGTGGGCGCGATCGTCGCTGTCGGGCCGACCTCGGACGCCAGCGGGTCGAGCGTCTTGAGACCGTGGCCGGTGACGTACGCGACGACGCGCTCGTCGCGGCGGACGACGCCCTCCTCGGTGAGTCGCCGCAACGTCGCGATGGTCACGCCGGCCGCGGTCTCGCCGAAGATTCCCTCGGTGCGCGCGAGCAGCCGGATGCCTTCCACGATCTCCGACTCGCTGACCGCGGCGAAGCCGCCGCCGGTCTCGCGGACGGCGTCGATGGCGAACGGGCCGTCGGCGGGGTTCCCGATCGCGAGCGACTTGGCGATCGTGTCGGCCTTCACCGGCGTGACGACGTCGGTGCCGGCCGCGAAGGCATTGGCGACCGGCGCGCACCCGGCGGCCTGCGCGCCCGACACACGCACGCGGGCCGAGTCGAGGAGACCGACGTCGCAGAGCTCGTCGAAGCCCTTGCGGATCTTCGTGAGCAGCGAGCCGCTGCCGACCGGGACCACGACGTGGTCGGGTGCCTCCCAGCCGAGCTGCTCGGCGGTCTCGAAGGCGAGCGTCTTCGAGCCCTCGGCGTAGAACGGGCGCAGGTTCACGTTCGCGAAGCCCCACGGCCGCTCCGAGACGATCTCGGCGCAGAGCCGGTTGACGTCGTCGTAGGTGCCGTCGATCGCGATGACGTTGCCGCCGTACACCGACGTCGTGACGATCTTCGCCGCCTCCAGATCGGCCGGGATGAAGACGTAGCTGCGCAACCCGGCGCGTGCCGCGTGCGCAGCGACGGCGTTCGCGAGGTTGCCGGTCGACGCGCACGCGAGCGTCTTGATCCCGAACTCGAGCGCCTTCGCGAGCGCCACGGCCACGACCCGGTCCTTGAACGCGTTCGTCGGGTTGCGGGTGTCGTCCTTGATCCAGAGCTCGCCGAGGCCGAGCTCGGCGGCGAGGTGGTCGGCGCGCACCAGCGGCGTCCAGCCGACCGGGAGGGTCGCCTCACCGCTGGGGGCGTCGACCGGGAGCAGGTCCGCGTACCGCCAGATGGTGGCGGGACCGGCGGCGACGGTCTCCCGTGAGATCGACGCCCGGATCGCGTCGTGGTCGTAGGCGACCTCGAGCGGCCCGAAGCACCACTCGCAGGTGTAGATCGGGGCGATCTCGTAGATCCGCCCGCACTCTCGACATCGGAGCGCTTCCACATGGGCCATCGGGGCATCCTCCTGCTTGCTGAGGTGCCGGACCCGGGCCTTCCGCGCGCCGGCGCCTCTGTCGTTCGTGAGGACCCGCTGGCCGCGGAGCCCTCCGGTCTCGACGCGCTCGGAGCGCCTCGAGCGGAGGACCGCTCTCAGCTGCTCATCGTTCAGGCATTGGCACCTGGCGCCCGGGCCTCGGAAGGTCCGGGGAACTGGTTGCCGCGGCGTCGTCGGGCCTGTCCCTCAGCCGCTCTTGATGAGCGCGTGCTGGCACGCAGGGTAGCGGGCGTCCACGGCCGTTTCCAGCCGAATGGCCCGCCCCTAGGCTGAGGGGCCGCCATGGCCCGGAGCACGCCGCCGCTGGGTCACCCCGACCCGAGGACCCTCGTCGAGCGCAAGCTCGCCCGCGGGACGACGATCTCGGTCTGCCTCCCCGCCCGCGACGAGGAGGGCACGGTGGGCCAGATCGTCGGGAGCGTGCGCCGCCGGCTCGTCGAGCGCGTGCACCTCGTCGACGAGATCGTCGTGATGGACGACGGGTCCGAGGACAGCACCGCCGAGTTCGCCGAGGACGAGGGCGCCCGGGTCCACCGTGTGGGCGAGGTGCTGCCGTCGCTGCCGCCCGGCCGGGGGAAGGGGAACGCGCTGTGGCGCTCGCTGTACGTGACCGAGGGCGACATCGTCGTGTGGATCGACGCCGACGTGCGCAACTTCCGCCCCCACTTCGTGACCCGCCTCGTCGAGCCGCTCCTGACGGACCCCGGCATCGGTCTCGTGAAGGCGTACTACCGGCGGCCGCTGCACGACCAGCCGACGGGCGGAGGGAGGGTGACCGCGCTCATGGCGCGTCCGCTGCTGTCGGCGCTGTTCCCGCACATCAGCGGGATCGTGCAGCCGCTCGCCGGCGAGTACGCCGGGCGCCGCGACATCCTCGAGGCGGTCCCCTTCGTCGAGGGGTGGGGCGTCGAGATCGGGCTACTCATCGACGTCGCCGCCCGCTGTGGGGTGGACGCGATCGCCCAGCGCGACCTCGGCGCCCGGGAGCACCGCAACCGCCCGCTCGAGGAGCTCTCCGCGCAGGCGATGGCGGTGCTCGTCACGTGCCTGCGGCGCGCCGGCATCGGCGACGACCGCCTGCGGACGACCCTCACCCGGTTCGGGCCGGACCACACCCGCGTCGAGGTGCCCGTCGACGTCAACGAGCAGCCGCCGATGCTCAGCGTGCAGGCCTACCGCGCCAAGTTCGGACGCGAGCTCACCGCCTAGAACGGCGCGTCGTCCGCGTCAGTTCAACAGCGGGCAGTGGTTGCTCGCGACCTGGGCCAGATCGTTCTGCGGCGAGAACGCCAACGTCGCGTAATCGACGTGCCAGACGAACGTCTGATGACCGCCGCTCGTCGTGTCGGTCACGACCTCAAGGACGAAGTAGCTCCCGGCCGGGGTCGTCGACGTGCTGGCGCCGGTCGAGTCCTCGATCGGTGCCGGGAACGGGTAGCACTGCTGCGACGCCTGCTGCACCTTGGCGAGCGCCTGCTCCTCGGGCGAGGGACCCGGCGGCGCGGTCGGCGGCGCGGTCGCCGGCGCGAGCGTCGTCGGGGTCGTGGGCGCGGTCGTCGTCGTCCCGGTCGTCCCCGGGGTGTCGGACCCACCGGTCGTTCCGGGCGGGCGCGTGAACGGCTCGCCGGTCTTCGGGTCGACGAGGACGAAGATGTCGATGATCGTCGTGCTCGAGTTGATGATCGTGATCCCGCCAGGGGTGAAGCCGCCCCACTTCGGCCCGGTGTAGGTGCACTGGCTGCACCGAGTCGGTGGCGTCAGCGGGTTGCCGCAGTAGCACTTCGTCACCGGCGTCCCGTACTTGTCGACGAGCACTGCGGTCCCGGCCTGGAGGATCGCCGGGATCGGGTTCGCGACACCGTTGGTGAACCCGTGGTTGGTGACGTAGGTGTCGGACCGGAGGATCACGGGCGTCAGGCCGGAGACGTACTCCGGGATCTTCTCGAAGGTGATGCCGAGCGTCGCGGCCCACGCCCGGCCCTTGTCGGGGTTCGCCTGGAGGAAGGTCACGAGCTTCTGCGGGTCGCACGACGACACGTTGAGCGTCCCGCCGTAGAGGCCCTCGAGGTTGCCCGAGAAGCTGCCGCCGCTGCTCGGCGGCGGGGTCACGTTCGCCTCGTCGGTGCCGACGCTCGGCGCGAAGGGGTTGTTGCCGGCCGAGGACGTCGGCTCGAGGGTCACCGTCTCGGCGCTCGCCTCCTCGCCTCCGGAGAGCGCGAGGACCGCGACGACGATGCCGAGGATGACGACGATCGCGATCGCGGGGATCGCCAGCGCCTTCCAGCCGAGGGTCCGCCGAGGCGTGCCCGACGGCGGGGGTGGAGGTGCGGACGGGGGGCCCGACGGCGGGGGACCCGGGGGCTGCGGTGGCGGGGTCACGGACATCGGGCTCGTTCTTACACGACCGGCGTTAGCCAGCCGTTAGCCGCCCGCTCACCAGCCGCCGGTACCGTCGGCGTCCCGATCGAAGGAGGACCGCACGATGCCGCGACTTCGACAGGTTCCCCGCAGCGAGGCGGCGGCCTCGGTGCTTCCCGTCTACGACCTCATGTTCGGGCCCGACCGCGACCCCGTCGCCGAGCCCGGCACTGCGACGGGGACGCCCGGCGACTGGTGGACGGTGTTCGCGCAGGTGCCCGACGCGCTCGATCACGCAGGCCGCGGCTTCCTCTTCTACCGATCCCCCGATCGGCACCTCGACCCCCAGCTGCGCGAGCTCGCGCAGACCCGCGTGGGCTGGACCCGGGGGAGCCGGTTCGTCTTCTCGCAGCACTGCAAGTCGTGCCGCACCGCGGGCATCGACGAGGAGCGGATCGACGCGATCCCGCACTGGCAGGTCGCCACCTGCTTCTCGCCGGCCGAGCGCGCGGTGCTCGCCTACGCCGACGCGCTCGTCTACGACGGCGGCCGCGTCGCCGACGGCATCTTCGCCGCGCTCCGGGAGGCACTCTCCGAGGAGGAGATCCTCGAGCTCACGTACATCGCCTCCATGTACGAGATGCACGCGGTCATGTCGCGCGCGCTGCGCACGGAGCTCGACGACCTCGACGACCCGATCACCGAGGAGCCCGCCCCCGGCGACGACCAGACGTTCCGCATCTGAGCCGCGAACCGCACGGCCCCGAGGGCTCGCCTCCTCCTCCAGAAAACCCAGGTCGTCGTCGGCGACCCTCGGGGCCCTGCGCCACCTCGAGATGCGTCATCACCAAAGGAGGGTCCGAGGTCCACTGCCCCCGAGGAGCCAGTTCGCCGAAGGCGGTCGAGACCCGGGTCGCAGACCCGACCGAGCGAAGCGAGGGAGCAGGGGCTCGGCCGCCGAGAGGCGAGGCGACGAGCGGCGGCAGTGGAGCCTCGGAGCCGGTCACGCGCGCGCGAGGGCGGCGCGGCCGGCTTCGAGAGCGGCCTCCTCGACGAGCATCGCCGCGCGCGCGAACGCCTCGCCTGCGTTCCAGACCCGGTCGACGAGCACGTAGGGCGTCGCACCGAGCACGCTGAGCTCCTCGCGCGCGTCGTCGGTCATCTGCCCGGCGATCACCGCGCGCGCGTCGATGCCGAGCTCCGCGGCCCACTCGAGGACCGAGCCGACCACCTTCCCCTCGAAGCTGGTGAGATCGGTGCGCCCTTCACCGGTGAGCACCATCGCCACGCCGTCGAGCGCGTCATCGAGGCCAGCCGCGTTCGCGACGACGTCGAACCCAGGCTCGAGGCGCGCGCCGAGTGCCGCGAGCCCCCCGGCCAGGCCGCCGGCCGCGCCGGCGCCCTCGAGCTCGGTGACGTCGATCCCCGTGCGGGCGCGGTACGTGTCCGCGATGCTCGCGAGCCGCCGCGTGAGCAGCTCCACCTGCGCATCGGTCGCGCCCTTCTGGGGCCCGTAGACGCGCGCGGCGTCGAGGAACGTCGTGGCGACGTCGCACGCCACGGTCACATCCGAGCCGCCGAGCGACCATCCGAGCGCGTCGACCGCGCCGAGTCCGCCGTCGGTGGTCGCCGATCCACCCACCCCGACGAGGATCCGCGACGCGCCCGCGCGTCGGGCCGCGTCGACGAGCTCTCCTGTGCCGCGCGTCGACGCGCGCAGTGGGTCGTTCCGCTCGACGAGCGCGAGACCACTCGCGCGCGCCATCTCGATCACCGCGGTGCCGTCGCGCAGCACGCCGTACTCCGCTTCCACGACGTCGCCGAGCGGCCCGGTGACGCGGGCTCGTCGGACCGACCCGCCGCGGGCGGCGAGCAGCGCGTGGAGCGTCCCGTCACCGCCGTCCGCGAGCGGCACCTGCCGCACCTCGTCGAAGCCGGCCTGCGCGAGCCCCGCGGCCATCGCCATCGCCGCCTCGGGGGCGGTGAGCGTCCCACGGAACTTGTCGGGGCAGGCGAGCGCGATCCGTGCAGACCGGTCGGGAGCGCGTGAGCCCGAAGGCATGTCGATAGATTGGCCGTTCGTGCTCGAGCGCGTCCCCCTCCTCGAGAAGGATCTCGTCGACTACGCCACCGTCGTCGGCGACGAGACGGTCGAGCGGATCCGCGCGCTCGCGGAGCCCTTCCGGGGCGCACGGATCCTGCACGTGAACGCGACCGCGTACGGCGGTGGCGTCGCCGAGCTCCTCTCGACGCACGTCCCGTTGCTCCGGAGCCTCGGGATCGAGGCGGAGTGGCAGGTGCTGCACGGCAGCGACGAGTTCTTCGCGGTGACGAAGCAGGTGCACAACGCGCTGCAGGGCGCGGAGATCGAGTGGACGCCGGCGATGCAGCGGATCTACCTCGAGCGGGTGCTCGACAACGCGCTCGCGCTCGACGGCGAGTGGGACTACGTCGTCGCGCACGACCCGCAACCGGTCGCGCTCCTCAGCTTCCTCCGCGAATCGACCCTCGGCCGGTCGCGCACCTTCTGGACGTGGCGGTGCCACATCGACCTCACGGTCGCCAACCCCGAGGTGTGGGAGTTCTTCCGGCCGTTCGTCGAGCAGTATCACGCGGCCGTCTTCACGATGCCGGAGTTCGTCCCCGACACGCTCACGATGGATCGCGTCGTGCAGGCACCACCGTGCATCGACCCGCTGTCGGTGAAGAACCTCGACCTCGCGACGCCCTTCTGCAACGAGATCGCCAAGCAGTACGGCATCGACCCGAATCGGCCGATCGTGTGTCAGGTCAGCCGCTTCGATCCCTGGAAGGACCCGGTCGGCGTGATCGAGGCGTTCGACATCGTGCGGGAGCAGTTCGCCGACGCGCAGCTCGTGCTCGCGGGCTCGATGGCGACCGACGACCCCGAGGGTTTCCGGGTGTGGGAGCAGACCGAGCAGGCCCGCGGGGGCGACCGCAACATCCATCTGCTGTCGAACCTGCACCAGGTGGGCAACGTGCAGATCAACGCGTTCCAGCGGATCGCGAACGTGATGGTGCAGAAGTCGCTGCGCGAGGGCTTCGGGCTCACGGTCAGCGAGGCGCTGTGGAAGGCGACACCCGTCGTCGGCGGGCGCGCCGGGGGGATCACGCTCCAGATCCGCGACGGTCACGACGGATATCTCGTCGACTCCGTCGAGGGATGCGCGAAGCGCATCGTCGACCTGCTCGGCGACCCCGACCGGGCGTCGGTGATGGGGGCGGAGGGCCGCGAGCACGTGCGCGCGAACTTCCTCTCGACCCGCGAGCTCGAGGACTGGCTCGTGCTGTTCTCGGAGCTCGGTGCCACGGCGCCGTGACGGTCGTCGTCTCGAACCGGGGGCCGTACCGATTCGTCACCCGCCCCGACGGGGGATTCGACGTGCGCCCCGGCGCGGGCGGCGTCGCCACCGCGCTCGGCCCGTTGCTGACCTCGGGCGCCGCGGGCCCGGGCGCGGCGTGGATCGCGGCGGCGATGAGCGACGACGACCGCAGCGCGCAGCGTGAGGGAGCCGTCGCGACCCCGGGGATCGACCTGACCCTCCTCGACTTCGATCCGCTCGAGTACCGCCGCTTCTACGACGTCGTCTCGAACGGCGTGCTCTGGTTCCTCCACCACGGGCTGTTCGACCTGCCCCGCCGGCCGCGCTTCGACCACCACTTCCGGGAGGCGTGGGACTCGTACGTCGCCGTGAGCCAGTCGTTCGCGGACGCGGCCGCGGAGGCCGCGCAGGACGGCGATGTCGTCCTCGTGCAGGACTACCAGCTCGCGCTCGTCCCGAGGATGCTGCGCGCGCTCCGGCCCGATCTGCGCGTCGTGCACTTCACGCACACCGCGTTCTGCGGGCCGAACTCCATCCGCGTGCTGCCTACCGACATGGCCACGGCGCTGTGCGAGGGGATGGCCGGCGTTCCGTGCGGCTTCCACATCGGGCGCTGGGCCCGCGCGTACGAGGCATCGGCACACGAGATGCTCGGCCCGGGTGCCGACATCGCACCGACGTTCGTCGCGCCCCTGGGCCCGGACGCCGACGCGCTCGCTGCGCTCGCGGCTTCGCCGGAGGCGGCCGCCGCCGCTCGCGAGCTCGACGAGCAGCTCGGCGGACGCATGCTGCTGCTGCGCGTCGACCGGGTCGAGCCGTCGAAGAACGCCCTCCGCGGGTTCGTCGCGTTCGATCGTCTGCTCGAGCTCGAGCCGCGCTGGCGCGAGCACGTCGTGTTCCTCGCGCGCATGAACCCGTCGCGCGAGTCGCTCGCCGAGTACGTCGGCTATCGCAACGAGGTCGAGCAGGCCGCCTGCCGTGTGAACGAGCGGTGGGCGACGCCCGACTGGCAGCCCGTCGTGGTCGACACACGGGACGACGTCGCGAGCACGATCGCCGCGCTCGAGCGGTACGACGTGCTGCTCGTGAACCCGATCAAGGACGGCCTGAACC
>DATBSK010000092.1:0-14627 GCA_036559825.1 Acidimicrobiia bacterium
TTGTAGGCCACCCCGAGGAACGAGAGGCCGTCCTTCGACACCGGCACCGCGTACGTGCAGAGCACCTTGCCGCGCTTGTCGAAGAACCGGAACGCCGCGGTCTCCTTGTGGTCGACGTCGGTGTAGACCGCGCCGAAGCCCCGGGTCGCCGCGGGCTCTTCGGTGCCAGGGACGTAGAACTTGATCGTGGCGACGTTGCTGCCCACCGGCGAGAAGAGCTTCTCGGGGCTGTTGGTCCGGAACGTGTCGACGTACGTCGGGTTGATGTCGCCGAAGCGGACGGGCGCGCCCGACGGGTTGTCGGAGTCCGCGCTCACGCCGAGGTGGTCACCCGGGGTGCTGAGCACGACGCCCCGCGCCCGCGGCTCGGTCGTGGAGTTGAAGAAGTCGGGCGGGTAGGCGTTCGGCTCCGAGAACTCGTCGGGCACACCGTCCCAGTTGATCTCACGCCGCCCGGCTGGGAACGACTGCGCAACACCGCCGTTGTCGGGCCCGAGGAGCTGCTGGTACTTCGCGATCGTGGGTGCGAGGTCGCCCGCGCCGCGCACGATCGTCGCCTTCGGGCAGGGCCCCCGGTCGGCAGCCGCGCCCGCGGACGTCGTGCCGACCGCGATCCCCGTGATCGCGACCACCGCCGCGATCGCGCACCGAACGAACTTCACGTGTGTCCCCTGGCGTCGACGACGCCGCGAACAGTAGCCAGTAGGTGGAGCATGCCAGCGTCGGCTCGGATGCCCGGATCCGCGTCACGTGTCGTCCTGCGCGGCGGCCATTGCCGCGAGCACCTCCTCCACGATCTGCGAGCGGGGCGGCAGGCCCGGCACGTCCTCGGGTGCCGTCGGGTTCGCGCCCTCGGCGATGGAGTCCCAACGTCCGACGGCCATGGGCATCCAGTCGGTGTGCGTGAAGAGCCAGAAACGCTCCTCCTCGATGCCCGTCGCGACGATGTCGGCGACCGCGGCGGGCGTCATGCCCTCGTCGAGCGCGCGCCGCAGGTGCGGGTCGATCACCACCGCGCTCACGGACCGATCGGGCTGCTTGCCGAGGTGCGTCGGCCAGTTGCGCTCCGCGTCGACGATCTGCGTGCGCACCCAGCCCGGGCAGAGCACGCTGACGCCGACCGGGATGCCGGCTTCGTGGAGGAAGAGGTAGAGGTCCTCGGTGAGCGCGACGACCGCGTGCTTCGTGGCGTCGTAGCTCGGGCCGAAGCCGGGGACGAGGCCCGCCATCGACGCGGTGTTCACGATGTGGCCCCGGCCGCCGAGCGCGAGGTGCGCCAAGAAGGCGCGCACGCCGTGCACGACGCCCATGAGGTTGACGCCGATCACCCAGTCCCACGACGAGATCGGGCCGAACCAGGCGTCGGTCTGCGCTGCGACGCCGGCGTTGTTGCAGACGACGTGGACGGTGCCGAAGCGCTCGAGGGTCGCGGCGGCGAGGGCTTGCACCTGGTCCTCGCGGCTCACGTCGGTGGGCTGGCCGAGGACCTCGCCACCGTGCGCGGCGAGGCGCGTCACTGCGCCGTCGAGCGCCGCGGGGTCGACGTCGGCAGCGACGACGCGCATGCCCGCGGACGCGAACCGCTCCGCCATCGCGAACCCGATCCCGCTCGCCGCACCCGTCACCACCGCGACGTCCCCGCGTTGCAGCTTCATGGCGTCCCCCTCCCGTCGGAGCGAGCGTAGGTCGACGCGCATGATGCGTCCCTCACCGTCATCGCGTGGGTCGAGAGACGCATCTTGGAGAACATCAAGATGCGTCCCAGAACCCTCCCTATGACGGTGAGGGACGCATCATGTGTTTGGGCGCATCATCTGGCGACGCCACTCGGTGATGGGGACGGGCTCGAGCATGCCGAGACGGAGGCCGGCGACGACCGTGCCCGCGACGAGCGCGACCAGCGCGCAGGCAGAGAACGCGATGCGCCAGGCCTCGGGCACGGCGGCGTGGTAGGCGTAGA
This sequence comes from Acidimicrobiia bacterium, assembly GCA_036559825.1. GTDB lineage: Bacteria > Actinomycetota > Acidimicrobiia > IMCC26256 > PALSA-555 > DATBSK01. The sequence continues at coordinate 1,961 of DATBSK010000092.1, forward strand.
TCGTCACCTGGTTCAGCGACGCGTGCACCACGACCGCAGGGAAGAGCGCGCCGGTCCGCAGGACGGCGTACGCGAGCACGACGCCGAGCGACATGAAGGGCACGACCCCCAGCGCGTCGTGCATCTGCGCGACGTGCCCGGGCAGGAGCGCGAACACCAGGCCGGAGCCGAACATCGCGACGACACCCGGTCCGAGTCCCCAGTTCTCGGGGTTGCGCCAGCTGCGGCCGAGCAGCGCCGCGCACCCGGCACCGATGACCATGAGCACCGCGAGGCGGTACACGAGCTCCTCGTCGAGCGCGCCGAGCACGAGCGCGAACACCTCGCTGATCTTGCCGAGGGTGCTCACCCAGGCCCACGCGCCGACGACGAGCACGGTGCCCATCACGACGAGGAACTCCCGCCAGGCGCGCAGGTTCTCGCGGTCGAGGCCGAGACGGCCCCAGCCGATCATCCACGCGAGCACGAGGCCGAGCGGCAGCGCGGGCGACATCGCCACCGGGCCGAGGTGGCCGAGCGCCCAGTCGCGCCACGCCGCGACGACGTCGAGGCCGATCACGCCCGCGGCCACGAGGAGGATCGCGGGGGTCAGTGGCCACCGGGTCCACCGCCGCCAGACCCAGACCTCGCGCACCACAGGTTCATCGGCACCCAGCCGCCGAACTCAAGGCCTCGGCGGGCTCGATCCGTCGAGGTGGTACAGGCGGGCGGTGTTGTCCCAGAGGATCATGCGCTTCTGGTCGTCGGTGAGGTCCTCGAGCGCGAGCAGCTCCTCGACGGCGTGCGGGAACGGCGCGTCGGGGTGCGGGTAGTCGCTCGAGAAGACGATGCGGTCGGCGCCGATCTGGTCGACGACGGGACGCAGGAACGTCTCGTCCGCGTTCGCCGACACGTAGCACTGCCGTGCGAAGTACTCGCTCGGCCGCAGCTCCCGCGTGCGCGTGCCGCCGTAGTTGCGGGCGAGGTTGTTCTCGTGGTGCTCGTCCATCCGCTCGAGCCAGAACGGCACCCACCCGCACCCGGCCTCGAGGAACACCACGTCGAGCGACGGGAAGCGGTCGAGCACCCCGCCGTAGATGAGGCTCACCGCCGCGCACATCTGCTCGAGCGGGTGCGTGCAGATGTGCTGCATCTCGAGATCGGTGAACCGGTCCGCGCCCGCCTGCGGGTGACCGGCCTTGCCGCCTTCGTGGAGCCCGAGGGGGACGCCGAGCTCCTCGCACGCGGCGTAGAGCGGGTCGTAGCAGCGGTCGTCGAGCGAGCGGCCGTCGACCGCGTTGGGGCGCACGAACACGCCGACCATGCCGAGCTCGCGCACCGCGCGCCGGGCCTCGGTGGCCGCGCCCTCGGGGTCCTGGCGCGGCACCATGGCGACGCCCTTGAGCCGCGCCGGGTCGGTCGCGCAGAACCCGTGCAGCCAGTCGTTGTACGCGCGCGAGATCGCGAGCGCGAGCGCCGGGTCGAGCCCGTCGGTCGCCAGCGCGAACAGCCCGAACGACGGGTAGAGCACCGCGAGGTCGATGCCCTCCTGGTCCATCCCCTCGAGCTGGCTCGGCGCGTCGAAGTTGCGCGCGACGGCGTGGGGATACATCTCCTGGTACAGGCCGAGGATGCGCTCCTTGCGCATCGCCCGGGCGGCGTCGTCGAGGTCGCGCTCGCGCGCGTCCCAGGTGTTGATCGGCACGCCGTCGACCAGCATCCCGAACGCGAGGTCCTCCGGTTGCGGCTCTCGACCACGGAACCGCGGGTCGATGTGCTCGGCCCACATCGACATCGGCTCGATGACGTGCACGTCCGCGTCCATGACGCGATAGCCGGCCTTCATGCGTCATCCGCCTCCGGGTCGCGGGCGAGGGTAACCGTGCCTAGCCTGGCGCGCATGAGTCGTGCCTTCCTCGGCGTCGCCGTCGCGGCGCTGCTTGTCGCCGCGGTGCTGCCGGCGACGGCCGGTGCCCGCGCCCACCACGCGCAGCAGCCGGGCTCCGGCAACCTCACCTTCGGGCTCGAAGCGGAGACCACCGACTACTGCCTGCCCCGCGCGCAGCTCGCGATCTCGGGGATCCAGGTCGTTGGCGCGATCTACGACACGCTCACCGTGCCGAACAGCAAGGGGGAGATCGTCCCCTACCTCGCGAAGTCAGTCGAGCCCGACAGCACGTTCACGACGTGGACGATCACGCTCCGGCCAGGCATCACGTTCCACGACGGCACGGCCCTCGACGCCGACGCGGTGAAGCTCAACCTCGACTCGTACCGCGGCGCGCCCGGCGCGCCGAACAGCGGCGACCTCTTCCTCTTCTACTTCAACTTCATCGAGGACGTGCAGGTCGTCGACCCGATGACGGTCAAGGTCGTCCTGAAGACGCCGATCACCGACTTCCCGACGTACCTGTTCGCCGAAGGCCGGCTCGGGATCGTCGCGCCCGCGCAGCTGAACGCGGGCGAGGACTGCTCCACCAAGCTCATCGGCACGGGGCCGTTCGAGCTCAGCGAGTACAAGCAGAACGAGCGCACGGTCGTGACGCGCAACCCGAGCTACTGGCAGAAGGGCTACCCGAAGGCGGGCCGCATCACGTTCGTGCCGGTCCCGGAGAACTCGGCGCGCGTCATCCGGCTCCAGGGTGGCCAGGTCGACATCATGCACACCGACAACGGCGTCGCCACCGACACGCTGCGTGGTCTCGGCAAGCAGGTGAAGCGACTGACGCAGAAGCCCGGGTTCCGGGAGATCCACTACTACTTCCTGCTCAGCGGCAACGCGCCGTTCGACGACCCGAGCGCGCGGAAGGCCTTCGCGCTCGCGATCGACCGGGCGAAGATCGCCCAGATCCGCACGAAGGGCGTCTTCCAGGTGGCGAGCAGCCTCATGGACCGGGGCGCCCCCGGGTACCTGGCGAACGCGGGGTACCCGAAGCACGACGTCAAGAAGGCGCGCCAGCTCGCGGACGAGTACAAGGCGGCGCACGGCGGGACCTTCCGCGTGATCCTCGGTGGCACCCAGGACCAGGAGAGCAGCAACGAGATGCAGCTCGTGAAGGAGGAGCTGGCGGCGGCCGGCATCGACGCCGAGATCGCGCTGTTCGACCAGGCCACGCAGATCAACAAGGCGCTGAGCGGCGACATCAGCGTGCTCGACTGGCGCAACCTCCACGGGTGCTGCGCCGAGAGCAGCGACGAGTCCACCTACATCTGGTTCGCGAACTACGACACGGGCAACCTCGTGAACTTCGGGCACTTCAGCGACCCGGCCACGCAGGCGCCGCTCGACGAGGGTCGTGGCCTCACCGACAAGTCGGCGATCACCAAGAACTACCAGGCGTTCAACCGCGCCATGGCGAAGCAGGGCTACCTGCTGCCGATGTGGTACGTCGACTGGACCATCGGCTACGCGCCGAACGTGAAGCTCACGTTCCCACCGCTGCCCGACGGCAACGGCACGCCGCTGTTCGTCTACGGCCGCATCCCGGTCCTCGGCCTCAGCACGACGTAACCGCGATCAGGGTTGCGGGCCCGAGCCGGCGGCGACCGGCACCGTGTTGAAGGTGCCCTGCGCGCACACGGGGCCGTTCGGCCACGGCTGCAGCAGCGAAGTGGTCGCGTTCGGCGACGTGATCGCGATCTGCGCCGGGTTCGCCTCGCACTGGCCGTTCTGCGGCTCGTTGCCGCTCGGGATCACGCCCCACTGGAGCGTCGTGAACGCCTGCTGTCCCGGTGCGAGCGTCACGAGCGTCACGCTCCCCGGCTGGCGCACGACGTTCGTCGGCACCTGCCCGCCGTCCTGCTCCTCGAGCTGGAGCCCGACGTAACCCTGCATGGTGCAGGTCGCCTGACTGTTGTTCGTGAACACGAGTGTCGAGTTGCGCTGACCCGCGCCCGCGTCGGGCGCGCTGATGGCCGCGGCGAGCTGGTTCGTCTGGCACGTCGGCGGTCCCGCGGGCTGCGTCGTCGTCGACTGCGCGGTGACCGTCGTCGACGTCGTGGAGCTCGTCGACGTGGTGGAGCTCGACGTGGTCGTTGTCGGGCCGCTGTCACCGCCGCCGTCGCACGCGGCGAGCACGATCCCGCTGACGCCCACCAACGCGATCACGAGTCCCGCACGCCGCACGTCCGCACCCCCGGTCGAGTGCCACACCGTAGACGGATGCTTCAGCAGCCGCCCGGGACGGGAGCCTGCGAGACAGCCTCGGTGCCGGGCGCGGGCGCGGTGGCGATCCCGCTGAACGAGCGGCCGACCCACAACGTCGCGTCGGCGTTCGTGACCTTGTCGTCGCTCACGACCTCGACCGGGCCGGTGACGAAGGTCGCGACGAGCGCCGCCTCGTTCTCCTTGCCGGGTGGGTAGTGCACCTCGCTCGTCTGGAGCTGGCGGTCGGCGTTGCCGGTGCCCGCGCCCTTGAAGCCGGCCGTCTTGAGACCCTTGAGCGCGCTTCCGGCGGCGCCGTTGACGCCGCTCGCGTTCAGCACCTTCACGCGCGTGTCCTCCGGCGACACGCTCGCCGGGTCGGGCACCGGGATGTCGAAGTTGCGGAGCCGCTCCATGAGCGCGTCGGCGTCGGACGCCGGTTCGAGCACCTCCTGCCCGTCGTGCGTCGCCGGGTCGGCCGGGACGGTCAGGCTCTCCGGCCCCGCGCCGCCCTCGGTCTGGCCGGCGAGGCCGTCGGCGAGCGCGAACACGTCTCCGCGGCCGAAGTCCTGGTCGATGGTCAAGTGGTCGACCGCGCTCTGCGCGATCTCGTCCGCCTTGAACGGGCTCGACAGCGCTGCGTCCATCGCGCGCGCGCCGAGCTCGCGCAGGAACGCCTGCTGGCGCCCGATGCGGCCGATGTCGGGGATCTGGTCGGCGGGCTCCCACTTCCCGGTGTTGAGGTTCAGGAGCTCGAGGTGGCGGGCGCGCACGAGTGCGAGCGACGTGCCGCCGTCCAGCGCCGCGCATCCCGGCCACGGGATCCCGAGACCCGAGAACTTGTCGCGCGCCGCCGTCGGGAACAGCACGGGGATGTGACCGATGGCGTCGACGATCTCGGCGAACGACTCGAAGTTCACCGCGGCGTAGTGGTTGATCGGGACGTCGAAGTTCTGGGCCAGCGTGTCGATGAGCTCCTGCGGCCCGTCGTTGAAGGCGGTGTTGATCCGCGACTTACCGTGGCCCGGCACGTCGACCCACAGGTCGCGGGGGAACGAGACGAGGAGCGCTCGCCCCGACTCGGGGTCGGTGTGCAGCACCATGATCGTGTCGGAGCGGTTCCCGCCCGCGTCGGCCTGGTCACCGAAGAAGCCGGCGTCGTCGGAGCTCTGGACGAAGTCGCGGCTGTCGGAGCCGATGAGGAGGTAGTTGGCGCCGCCCCCGCTCGGCGGGTCGGCGAGCGTCAGCTGGACGCGCTGGGCCGATGCGAGCTTCGACTCGACGATCACGTTCAGGAGCACGACGCTGCCGATCACCGTCGTCAGGACGAGCGCGAGCGCGAGCGCGAACCGCGTTGGGAAGGCCTGCAGGGGGCCGGGAGCAGACCGGAAGCGTCGAGGCACCCCCGCGACCGTACCGTCCCGCGCAACCGTTCCCGGTGTCAGCCCGTCGTCGGCGTGGCGGCGGGTGGCACGACGCGCCCCAGGTGCGCGGCGAGCCGGTCGGCGGGCGGCGACGCGCCGGGCGCGGCGGCGCGGGGCTGGTAGAGCGACCCCTCGTACGTCCCGCGGAGGCCCTCGGGCAGGACGCGCGGCGCGAGCTCCAGCAGCAGCTCGGCGAGGTCCCGATCCAGGTCGCGGCCCGCGCCCGTCGCGATCGCGAGATCCCACCCGTGCGTGAACGAGTCGATGCACAGCAGCGCGAGGGGGACGCGCGCCGGCAGCCGGTTGCCGATGAGCACGATCTCTCCGTCGAGCACACCGTCGGCACCGAACGCCGCGATCGCCTGGCGAGCCCCCTCGTCGAACGCGGCGAGCAGGTCGCCGGCGGCGTAGTCGTCGTCCTCGTCTTCCATCGGTGGGGACACCCCGTCGCGAGCGGTCGCGGCGTACCAGTAGCTCCCGCCGATCATGTGGTTCAGGACGGCGCGCACGTCCCACTCCGAGCACGGCGTCGGCAGTGTCAGCTGTGCGGGGCCGATCCCCCCGACGACGCCGCGGGTCGCGGCGAACGTCCGCTCGAGGTGCTCCAGCTCGAGGCGACCCGGGTTTTTCGGCACGCTGAACCACCGTAGAGGTGGATCAACGTGCCGAGAATCCGGATTCGGCTACTGCGCCGACTTCACCGCGTCGACGATGATCGGCTCGAGTGCGTTGTCGTCCACGTTCTCGGCTGCCTGGTTGAAGGTCCGCGCGAACGTCACGTCGAGCCCCGGGCAGTGGACGGCCTGGCTGCCCCAGTAGCCGCGGTGCGCGTAGCAGCGCTCGCCGGCAACATCGACGACGAAGATGCCCATCCCGGCCCCGGTCTCTCGGCCGGGCCCCGACGGCGTCGTCATCGTCCGCAGCGTCGATCGCCGGTCGAACACCTTGTCGTGGAACAGCGCGCGGTAGATGCGCGCGAGGTCGTCGACGGTCGACACGAGCCCACCACCCCCGTAGAGGTCGAACGACCCGTCGAGGACGACGTTGTCGAAGCCCGTCCCGTAGTACTGGTGCGCGAGCTCGGGCGTTCCGGGCGGCGTCGGCTCGAGCAGCTCCCAGTACGTGTGATCGAGGCCGAGGCGACGGAAGTGGAGCAGCGTGCGGACGGCGGCGGGCAACGTCTTGTGGGTGACGCGCTCGAGGAGCTCGCCGAGGAGGATGTAGTTGGTGTCGGCGTACGCGTAGCCCTGGCCCGGATCGAAGAGCGGATCGCCGTGCTCCGTCGCGAACTTGAGCTGCTCGGCGCGGGTCCACCGGTGGGAGGGATCAGTGACGTTGACGTCGTCGTAGGCGGGATCGGTGGCGTAGTCGTAGAGGCCGGACGTGTGCTGGAGCAGTTGGCGCACCGTGATGTCGTCGACGGCGTAGCCGTCATGGCGAAGGATCTCGGCCGAGTGCGGTGACAGGTACCTCGTGATCCGCTCGTCGAGCTGCACCTTCCCTTGCTCGACGAGGCGCAGCACCGCGGCCGCGACGAAGGTCTTCGTGATGCTCGCGATGCGGAAGGGCGTGTCGACCTTCAGCGGCGCGCCCGTCGCCGTGTTGGCGGCCCCAACCGCGAGCGCCGTCGTCAACCCCGGAGCACGCACGGCGAGCGCCTCACCCGGCACGGTCGGGTCCGACGCGAGGTCGGCCTGGAGACCGGCGGCCAGCGCCGCGTTCGCATCGGGACCCGCCACCGCCGCAACCGCCGCGCGCGTCGGCGCGACCAGGACCGCGGCCATCAGCGCAGCGAGAAGGATGCGGCGCGCCACGCCCTACGCCGCCGGCTGCGCGACGGCCGGCTCGGCGCGTCGCCGCAGGGCGGGCACGAGGCTGGCGCCGGCGAGCGCCGCGATCACCGCTCCCGGGACGATGAAGAGCCACGGGATCGGCTCGAGCGGGATCTTGTCGGCGTTCGCGAACGTCGACGCCAGCGCCACCTGACTGTCGCTCAAGGCGTGCGACTTCGCCGAGTTCGTGCGCTCCCACTGGTCGGCGAACGTCGCGAGCTTCGGGAAGTCACGGTCGAAGTCTGCCTCACCGATCGTCGGTGCGACGGCCGTGCGGACCTCCTCGACCATCGCGTCGAACAGCTGGACCGAGGCGACCGCACGTCGCCCCGTCGACGGCGCGAGGCCCGCTCGCCCGAGATCGGTCGTCCGGACCGCGGCGTCGACCTTGCTCGGGATGTCGAGGACCACGGGCGCGAGCGCGACCCCGAGGCCGACGACGAGGAGCGCGACGGTGGCGAGCGTCGACGGGCGGACGAGCGCGAAGACCCCGACGGCCACGAACGCGAGCCCGATGCCGAGGAAGAGCCACGGCGCGCTCCTGAAGTTGAGGAACCCGATCGGGATCGAGTCAGCACGCTCGTAGTCGACGCGCCCCGCCTGCATCTGCCGGATGACGGGGTCGACGAGCTTCACGACGGCGGGCGCCTGCTCGTCGAACGCGACGACACCGGGGAGCCGGCGCCGCTCGTACGCCGCGAACTCGGCGTCGCTCATGCCGAGCTGTGCCTGCAGCGCGGGCTCCGCCCGCGCGGAGAGCTCGTCTCCCGCAGCGACGAGCGCGTCGAAGCCGTGGCGGAGGTCGGCGAGCCCGGCCTTCGACATGAGCGGGCGATACCGGTCAGCGAGGACCTGCGCGTCCGACGAACGGGGGAACAGCTGCACCGCGAACGTGAACCCGATCAGGAACAGCCCGACGATGATCGCCAGCACCGCCGCAGCTCTGCTCATCGGCCCGCCCCCGTCACCGGCCGTCATTCGTCCGCCGTCGCGGCGCCGGATCACGCTTGACGCCCGCGACGGCCGGATGGTCGGCTGGGCGACGTGCCGGACGAGATGCCCGCGGCGGTGTACGTGGGCGAGGGGGCGCTCGAGGTGCAGCACCTGCCCGTGCCGGAGCCGGCGCGGGGCGAGGCGCTCGTCGAGGTGTCGCATTGCGGGATCTGCGGCACCGACCTCCACCTCGTGCTCGAGCAGTACGCGAGGCCGGGCGCGGTGCTCGGCCACGAGTGGGCCGGGACGGTTGCCGCGCTCGGCGAAGGCGTGGGTGGATGGGAGGTGGGCGCGCGCGTGGTCGCCGATCCGGTACGCGGGTGCGGTGAGTGCCGTCCGTGCCGCGCCGGGCGGTCGTCGGTGTGCTTGCGGCGCGAGCCGCCCGACTACCTCGGGTTCCGCGGCGCGTTCACGCGCTACCGCACCGTTGCAGCCGAGCGTCTGCTCGCGATCCCGGACACGCTCTCGACGCGCGTCGCCGCGCTCACCGAGCCGACCGCGATCGCGATCCACACCGTCGCGCTCGCGGGCGCCACGAGCGCCGACCGCGTGCTCGTCACCGGCGGGGGACCGGTGGGGCTGCTCACGACCGCGGTGCTGCGCGCCCAGGGCGTCGACGACGTCACCGTGTCGGAGCCCTCGCCGGTGCGACGGGACCGCGCGCTCGAGGTCGGTGCACGGCGCGTGGTCGAGCCCGACGCGCTCCCACGCGCGCCGATGGCCGGTCCCGTCGACGAGCCGTACACGATCGCGTTCGAGTGCTCCGGCAACGCCCGCGCCGCCGAGTCGGCGCTCGACCAGCTCGACTACGCGGGCACGCTCGTCTTCGTCGGCACCGGCCACGAGTGGCCGCGCATCAACCACAACCGAGTGATCGTGCTCGAGCTCACGATCATCGGTGCGTACAACTACGAGGCGTCCGGGTTCGCGCCGGCGCTCGACCTGCTCGCGTCGGGCGCACTGCCGGTGGACGCGCTCATCGAGCCCGACGACGTCTTCCTCGACGAGCTGCTGCCGACAATGCAGCGGCTCGCGGCCGGCGACCTCGCCGGCAAGGTGATGGTGCGACCGGAGGTCGCCACGGCATCGGAGGTCCCCGCATGAGCTCGTCCGTCCCCACCCTGAACCACGTCGCCATGTCGATGGCCCCCGCCGTCCTCGACGAGCGGGGCCGAGCCGACATCCTCTCCTTCTACGGCGAGGTGTTCGGCTGGACCGAGGGCGACAACACGGGCGAGCGGGGGAACCCGCTCATCCTCTATACCGGCGCGTTCGCGCAGTTCGTCTACCTGCTCCCGGGGGATCCCGACACGGGCGAACACATGCAGACTCCCGCTCTCGACCACTTCGGCCTCCACGTCCGGTCGCTCGACGAGCTGCACGCCATCGTCGACCGGGCGAAGGCACGAGCGGAGCAGGACGACCGGGTCCGGATCATCGACGTCGACGAGCGCGTCACTCACGGCGCCGAGTACGACTACGTGCTCACGAACGCCTACATCGGCTTCCTGCTGCCGCTCATGGTGGAGCTCCAGCACATCGCCCGGCGGGAACGCGCCGGCTGACCCCACCCCGGACCGAGCATGTGACGCCACAACCGGCATATCCGGTTGAGATGTCACATGCTCCGGTGACGGGCTCGACCGTCAGTGCGTGGTGTAGTCGATCTCGCCCGCGCCTTCGACGCCGACCGCGAAGCAGAAGCAGTGGATCGGGTCGTCGCCGATCGTCTCGAGGCTGTGGACGGCGTCGGGCGGGATGTAGACGAGGTCGCCGGGGCCGACGACGCGCCGCTCGTCGTCGATGATCATCGTCCCCTGGCCGCGCATGACGAAGTAGAACTCGTGCGTCGGGTGCGTGTGCGGGAACACCGCGGCGCCCGGCGCGACCTCGAACTCGTTCGCGAGCTCGAGGTAGCCCCGGTCGGTGGCGTCCTTCATCTCGCGGGGCCGGATCATCCACCACACCGGCACGGTGCCGTTGTGCTCGACCTCGGGCTCCACCTCGGCGATCGATCGCACGTCCATGGGTCGCGACGGTAGCGTCCGGGCATGACCGAGGCCCGCCGAGTCCGGGAGCAGGTCGACCACCCGATCGTCGACGCCGACGGTCACTTCGTCGAGATCGGACCGCTGCTCGGCGACGAGGTGCTCACCTACATCGAGGAGACCGGCGGAGCGGCGCTGCGCGACCGCTACCTCGCCAGCGGCATCGTGCCGACAGACACGTCGACGGTGCTCGCCGGCCGCGCCGACGACCCGGCCGTGCGCCGTGAGTGGCGCGCCATGCCGTCGTGGTGGGGCTGGCCGACGCGCAACGTGCGCGACCGCGCCACGTCGCACCTGCCGAGCTTGCTGTACGAGCGGCTCGACGAGCTCGGCATCGACGTGACGATCCTCTACCCGTCGATGAGCCTCGCGTTCCTCGAGGCCCCCGACCCCGAGCTCGCGAGCGTGCTGTGCCGCGCGGTGAACCGGTACCACGCGCGCGTCTTCGCGCCGTACGCGGACCGGATGGTCGTGGGTGCGCTGGTGCCGATGCACGTGCCCGAGCTCGCGATCGCGGAGCTGCGGCACGCGACCGACGAGCTTGGCTTCCGCACCGTGCTGATCTCCGGCCACGCCAAGCGGGCGCTCAGCGACTCAGCGCCGTTCCCGTACCGGCTCGACACCTACGGAATCGACAGCGAGCACGACTACGACCCCTTCTGGCAGGCCTGCCTCGATGCGCACATCGCTCCGGTGACGCACAGCGCCGTGCAGCACCATCGGGTGACCCGCTCGATCTCGAGCTACGTCTACAACCACATCGGCGGCCTGGCGTCGGCGCACGAGGCGCTCGCGAAGTCGCTGCTGCTCGGCGGCGTCACCCGCCGGTTCCCCGAGCTGCGCATCGGCTTCCTCGAGGGCGGGGTTGCGTGGGCGTGCAGCCTGCTCGCGGACCTCATCGGCCACTGGGAGAAGCGCCACGGGGCGACGATCGGCGACCTCGATCCCGCGAACCTCGACGTCGACGCGCTCATGGCCGAGTTCGACCGGTACGGCGACGACGCCATGCGACGCGAACGGGCGCGGCTCGCCGAGTACTTCGGGCGCCCGGGCGCGCGGCCCGCGCAGGTCGACGAGTTCGCCGCGATGGAGGCCGAGAAGCCCGAGGACATCGTCGAGCTGTTCGAGCGGCACTTCTACTTCGGCTGCGAGGCGGACGACCCGCTCATCGCGTGGGCGTTCGCCGAGCACGTCAACCCGTGCGGTGCGCGCCTCCGCCCGATCCTCGGGTCCGACATCGCGCACTGGGACGTGCAGGACATGACGCACCCGATCGCGGAGGCGTACGAGCTCGTCGAGCGGCGCGTCATCGGGGAGCGCGAGTTCCGCGAGCTCACGTTCCTCAACCCGGCGCGGCTGCACGCGGTGCCGAACCCCGACTTCTTCGCCGGCACCGCATGCGCGGGCGCGGTGACGGCCGCGCTCGCCGCCGACGACGCGCCGTGACGGCGCCGCTCCGCACCGTCCTTTTCACGGGGGGTCACGATCGCGACGGCGTCGAGCGGGCACTGACGTCCGGTGCCGACTCCGTGGTCATCGACCTCGAGGAGCCGCGCACGCCCTTCCCGGAGCCGGAGCGCGTCCTCGCGCGAGCCCTCGTGCAGCAGATCCTCTCGGACCGGCCGATGGCAGATCGACCGCTGATCTTCGTGCGACCGCAGCCCTGGCCGTCCGGCGGCACCCTCGACGACCTCGATGCGGTGATGGGGCCGAACCTCGCCGGGATCCTCGTCGCCAAGGTCCAGTCGCCGGGCGACATCGTCGCCGCGGACGCGCTCGTCACCAACATCGAGCGCCGGCGGGGGATCCCGCGCGGCCAGGTCGTGCTCTACCCGATCCTCGAGACCGCGCAGGCGCTCCGGCTCGCGTACGAGATCGCAGTCGCGTCGCCGCGCGTCGCCTACATGGGTGGCGCGGTGTCGCGGTTCGGTGACATCCACCAGGCGCTCGGCTACCGGTGGACGGCCGAGGGCGAGGAGACGCTGTTCCTCCGTTCCAAGGTGCTCGTCGACGCGCGCGCCGCAGGCATCCGGTACCCGATCAGCGGGATGTGGGGCGGCGCGGTCGACGACGTCGACGGACTGCGCGCCTGGGCGACGAGCCTCCGCGACCTCGGGTACTACGGGATGATGATCGGCGACCCCGCGCACGTCCCGCTCGTGCACGAGGTGTTCACGCCGACGGCCGACGAGATCGCGTACTGGCTCGAGCTCGACCGGCTCGCGACCGAGGCCGAGCGCGACGGCA
>DATBSK010000093.1:0-13701 GCA_036559825.1 Acidimicrobiia bacterium
CGGCGAGCGCGACCACCCGTGCGTCGAGGCGCGGGACGAGCGCGAGGTGCACGTGCGTGAGGACGGCGAGCGTGCCTTCCGAGCCCGCGAGCACGCCCCCCCACTCGAGGCCCGTGGCGTCCTTCCGGAGCGCGGGAACGCGGCCCACGATCGCGCCGTCGGCGAGGACCGCCTCGACGCCGAGGACGTGGTTGCGCATCCGCCCGTAGCGCACGACGTGCTCGCCGCCGGCGTTGGTCGCGACCATGCCGCCCACGGTCGCGGTGTCGCGGGCGGCGAGGTCGACGCCCATCTCCCACCCCGCGGCGCGCGCCGCCGCCTGCACGGCCGCGAGCGGCGCGCCGGCACCGACGACGACCTCGCCGTTGTCGGCGTCGACGGCCCCGACGGCGTCGAGTCGGTTCGTCGAGAGCACCACCGAGCCACTGCGCGGCCGGGGCACGCTCCCGCCGACGAGCCCGGTGTTCCCCCCCTGCGGCACGACCGGCACGCGGGCGTCGTTGCACGCGCGCAGCACCGCCGCGACCTCCGCCGTCGAGCCGGGACGCACCACCGCGCACGCCTCGCCGTGGTAGCGCCGCGTCCAGTCGGTCTCGTAGCCCGCGCGCAGCTCGGGATCGACGAGGACGTGCGCCGCGCCGACGGCCTCCGCCAGCTCGCGCAACAGGGCGTCCGACGTCACGCCACCATGGTGCCCGGCCCGCCCGCCGCCGAGGCGACCGCCCGGCCGGCGCTCAGTGCGGCGCCGTGGTGTCGACGAGACCCGCCCGGCGTGCCACCGCGACCGCCTCGAGCCGGGAGTGCGCGCCGAGCTTCGCAATGAGCCGTTGCACGTGGTTGCGCGCGGTGTTGAGGCTGATGAACAGCTGTTCCGCGATCTCGCGGCTCGACAGCCCGTCCGCCAGGAGGAGCAGCACCTCGTGCTCCCTCTGGGTGAGACTCGTCGCATCGCGCGCCGCATCAGGTGTCTTAGCGAGGCGCACGGTCGCAGCCGGGTCGATCGCGCCGCGACCCGCGCGCATCCGGCGCTCGGTGATGTCGTTGATCAGGGTCAGTGCCCAGCGCACCTCGCCCTCGGAGTCGCGCACCGGCGCGGCATACGTCTCGACCGGGATGTGCCTCCCTTCCCGGACGAGGACGACGTCGTCCGCGCCGCAGGTCTCGCCTTCGAACATCGCGCGGTAGAGGGGGAGCTCCTCGTACGGATACGGCTCGCCGGTGCCGGCACGCCGAACGTCGAAGTAGTCGACCAGGCCTGCACCGCGGACGTCGGTGCTGATGTCACGCCCGAGGATCGCGCGCGCCGTCTCGTTGATGAACACGACCCTGCCGGGCGCGACCACCGCGATGCCGATCGGGATCGCCTCGAGGAAGCGGCGTGTCTGCTCCTCGGACTCGCGCAGCTCGTGCTGGTGCTCGATCTGCCTCGTGACGTCGCGGTAGCTGACGGCGACCCCGTCACCCATGCGGACGACCGAGACGTCGAACGTCCGGACGCGGGATCCCTCGGGCCAAGGCACGTGCATCCGGTTGCCGTCGCCCTGCTCGACGACCGCCGCGTACCGTGCGAAGTGCTCGTCGCTCAGGTTCGGGTCGATCTCGCGCAATCTCCGCCCGATGAGGTCGGTCGGCCGGTACTGCGCCGCGCCGACCGCCTCGTTGGCGAACTCGCAGACGAAGTCGACGATCCGATCGTCGTCGTCGCGAACGGCGCGCCAGATCATGAAGCCGTCCTGCATCGTCTCGACCGCGGTGCGGAACCGCTCCTCGGAGACACGCAGCGCCTGCTTCGCTGCGAGATCGGCGGTGACGTCACGGAACATCGCGACCGAGCCGACCGGCGGATCGCCGGGATCGTCGACGAGCGGCATGGCGTTGATCTCGACCCACCGCCGCTCGCTGTCACTGCGCCGGAAGCCCATCAGGAAGTCGCGGACGGGACGCCCCGTCACTCGGGCAACGACGATCGGGTGCTCGTCACCCGGGAGCGGCACGCCGTGCACGTCGACCGCCTCCCAGCGGGGATCCTTCGAGGTGAGGCCGAGGAGCTCGCTCGCGGGGAACCCGAGGATCCGCTCCGCGGCCGGGTTGGCGTACACGATCTCGCCACTTGTGTCCTGGACGACGAGACCCTCGTCGAGGGCGTCGAGCACATCGTGCTGGATGTCGTCGAACGTCACGCCACAGCAACTCCCTCGAAGACCGCGGCTTTCACGCCGCGATGCGCAAGCTCCCCGAGGAACGCCGCGGGGTCGACGACGGCACCCAGCGCACGAGCGCCGACGGGCTCGACCCGAAGCGCCGCGGGGGGCAGGAGCCCCGCGAGGCACGCCGCACTCACCGCGAGCACCGTCCCGGCGGCGACAGCAGGGCGCTCGATGACGCCGTACACGACGGTCTCCCGCGTGCGGCCTCGCCAGCCCCAGACCTCGATGCGTGCGCCGCCCCATCCGTCGTCGAGCGGACGGCGCGTGAGCAACGAGACGCTCGCGCGGCGCACGGGCACCTCGCCGACCTGCACCGACGCGCGCCGGAGCTCCGGCAGCGAGTCGCGCAGCAGCTCCACGCCCGGAGCGACCACCTCGCACTCGCGCGCGCCGATCGGATCGGGGAACCAGACGAGCTCGTGCCCGCGGCGCTCGGGCGTGTGCCACGTGCCGTCGAGCCACTCGATCGGCGGCTCGCGCCGTGCGCGCCGCAGCGCGCTCAGGCACGCCGGCCCCGCGGCACCGACTCGCGCGACGTGCACCTCGTCGGCCGAGTCGAGCGAATCCGCTGCGTGTCGCGCGAGGACGTCGCCAAGACCGGGTACGAGACCGCACCCGACGAGCACCATCACACCCGCGGCGCGGGCGGCAGCGTCGAGCCCGAGCAGCGCGGCGATGCCGTCGCGCTCGTCGGCGATCGCGGCCACGGGAACGCCGGCGTCGACGGCCCGCTCCGCGACCGCGGCACCGATGCGCGCCGGGATCGCCAGCGCGACGACGTCGACCCCGTCGGGGAACGGCTCGTCGAGCGGCACGGTCGACGCCACCGAGCCGATCGCGGCGGCGAGGCTGCGGGCGCGGTCGGGGTCACGGTCGGCGACGAGCAGGCGGTCGAGCCCGTCGGTGTCGACGAGCTGGCGCGCAGCCCGCGCGCCCGTGGCCCCGGCACCCACGAGCAAGGCGGTGCTCACCGGAAGTCGGGACCCTCGAGCTCCCGCCAACCACCGGTGGTGGGTGTCAAGCGACCCTTGCTGCGCAGGCGGACGACGATGCTCACCAGGATCGCCAGGACCCCCACGAGCAGCCCCCGGCGAAACGTGCGCATAGAGGACAGAAGTGTAATGACGGGCGTTTCTGCCGCGCGGGTGTCGCAGATCGCGCCGTTAGAGTCGCGGCGATCACCATGCAGTTCTCGATGATCTTCGAGGCCCAGGTCGAGCTCGGGACCCCCGACGTGGAGCGTCAGGCGATCCGGAGCTGCATCGAGCAGGCCGTGTTCGCCGAGGAGATGGGCTTCGACGGGGTGTGGGCCGTCGAGCACCACGCGCTCGTCGAGTACTCGCACATGAGCGCCCCCGAGATCTTCCTCGCCGCAGTCGCCGCCCGGACGTCGCGCGTCCGCGTCGGGCACGCCGCCGTATGCATGCCGTTCGGCTACAACCACCCGGTGCGCGTCGCGGAGCGTGCCGCGATGCTCGACATCATCTCCGACGGGCGGGTGAACCTGGGCGCGGCGCGGGGAGGCACGGCGCAGGAGATGGCGCTGTGCGGCGTGGATCCCGAGCTCACGATCCCGCAGCTGAAGGAGGCGCTGACCTTCATCGGGCACTGCTGGCGCGACGACAGCATCGAATGGGACACCGAGCTCCTGAAGATCCACGCGCCCGAGGGCCGGCCGCGGCACACCGTGGTGCCGCGGCCCGTGCAGCTGCCGCACCCGCCGCTGTACCTCGCGTGCACCAACCCCGACACCGTCAAGCGCGCGGCGCGCTACGGCGTGGCGCCGATGGTGCTCGGCTTCGGCGGCCCCGACGCCATCCGCGACATGCGCCGCATGTTCGACGAGGAGCGCGCGGCGCGCGACCCCGACGAGGTCGTGTCACCCGGCCACATCAACGACGAGTTCGTCGCGCTGTGCCCGTCGTTCCTCATGGACGACCGCGAGGAGGCGCTGCACGTCGGCGCGCGGGCGCTCCGGTTCTTCGCGGAGGCGATCACGCACTGGGCGGCCCCCAACGGCGTCGCGCCGGCACGCGGGACGGACCAGGTCGACAACGTGACCTACATGCGGGAGCACCTCGGCAAGGCGTACGCCGCCATCGAGCGCGGCGATGCGCCGCCGAGCGCCGCCTCGCTCATGTACAGCCTCGACCATGCGCTGGGTGACGCCGACACCGCCATCGCGTACGTGCAGCGGCTCGCCGATGCGGGCGTCGACAACGTGATGTGCCTCATCCAGATGGGAACACTGACCCAGGATCAACAGCTCGAGACCATCCGGATCTGGGGCGACAAGGTGATCCCGCACTTCCGCACCGAGTCATAGCCGCCGGCGCGCCGGCACGCATCGGACGAGGAGGAAACCATGAGCGGAGCTCGCACGCGCATCGTCATCGTCGCCGCCCTGGCGCTCGCGATCGGAGCCGCCCTCGGCGACGCCGCGGGCGCGCACGCCGCGCGCGGCGGCGCGTCACCGGGGGAAGCCGTCGCGTCTGAACCGCCCTACGACTCGTTCAGCGCCACGGCTTCGCGGATGAGCGCCTTGAACGCGGCCGCGTCGATGCGGTCACCTTGGTGGAAGTCGATCGCGCGCCGCGTGTTGCCCTCGAGGCTCGCGTTGAAGAGCCGGCGGGGGTCCTTCAGCTGGGCGCCCTTGGCAAAGGTCAGCTTGACGGTGTCCTTGTAGGTCTCTCCGGTGCAGATCAGTCCGTCGTGCGACCAGGCCGGCACTCCCGCCGGGTTGGAGGGCTTCTTCCACTTCCTCTCCTCGACCACGTCGGGGTCGGCTTGCTGGATCAGCGCACGCAACCGGGAGAGCATCTCTGCCCTCCAGTCGGCTCCCGCGCGGGCGGTGGTCTTCGTGACGGCCTTCTTCTTGGCGGCCTTCTTCGCGACCTTCGTGGGCTTCTTCGATGGTGTGGCGGCCATCGCACTCACCTCTCGTCGAGGAGCGCGCGCTCCCGGCGGATGCTGCGTGCAGGAGCGGTGACGACGTGCGCCGTCAGCGAGCAGAGAATCACACGCCGACAGGGCTCGTCGAGGAGCCCTGCCTGCCGGAGCCGCCAGCCTCGCGAGCTGCCGGGATGACCTCGCCAAACTGGGCGATGTCCCGGAGCTGCTTCGCCGCGGACCGGTCGAGTCCCTCGAATCGGCGATCCGACCACGAAGCGCGCGAGAACTGCCTCAAGTGGCCGCCCCGAGTGCCGAAAACCCGCGGGTCAGGAAAACGGTCGTCTGGGAGGCCGGGCAGATGGGGACAGGCCACAGGGGGCGCCGCGGGCTCCTCACGAAGCTGACGCTGTCGTTCGGATTGCTCGGCGCGGCCGCCGCGATCATGGGACTCGGGGCCAACGCAACGTTCACCGGCACGGCCGAGACTTCGGGTGCGTACTCCTCGGGCACGGTGGCGCTCGCGCCCATCGGGACGAGCGCGGTCAACAATCGCCTCAGCGTTGGCGCCAGCGCACTTGCGGCCGGCGACACGATCCAGCGCGCGGTCGACCTCAAGAACACCGGCTCGATCACCTTGACGAGCCCGACCCTCGCGACCGCGGCGAGTCCGAGCTCGTTGCTCGACACCGACGCGACCAACGGTCTGCAACTGGTGATCGAGAAGTGCAGCGTGGCCTGGACCGAGACCGGCGGTCCGCCGTACACGTACACCTGCGGCGGCACGACCAGCACGGTGCTGGCGAGCACGCCCGTGATCGGTGCGAGCTACACGCTGAACAACATCGCGACGACGGCGAACACCGACAACTACCTCCGGGTGACGTTGACGCTGCCCTCAGCAGCGCCGAACTCGCTCCAGAACCAGTCGTCGACGATCACGTTCACCTTCACCGGCACACAGCGGAACGCCCAGGCTCAGTAGTCCGGGGGGAACGGCGTGAGCGCGGCTGACGCGACCCTCGTGAATGCGGCGGGGCTCGACGGCGAGCAACGCGGTCGCCGGCCGCGTCTGTTGATGGGCGTCGGTCGGTTGTCCGTGGGCGCGTTCGTGCTGCTCTCGGTCGCGGTCTTGCTGTTCGTGGGCTTCGGCGCGGCGACGAGCTCCTGGCGGGTCGTGCCCGTGCGAACGGGCTCGATGAGCCCCGACGTCCCCCAAGGCGCCGCGGTGCTGGTGCACGCGATCCCCACGTCCGAGGTGACGCAGGGTGACGTCATCGTCTTCCAGGCGCCGATCCCCGGGCGTCCCCTCGTCGTGCACCGTGTGTTTGCGATCGAGCACGGGCCGCGGGGCTCTGTTGTCACCACGAAGGGCGACGCGAACGCTGGCCCCGATCCGTGGCACTTCCGCATTCGCGGCGCGACGGCATGGAGGGTCGGCTTCGTCATGCCAACCGTTGGCAAGCTCGTGATGACGCTCGGGGCGCCCGACGCGCGTGTGGCCACGCTCGCCATCGTCGTGGCGATCGTCGTCGCTCTTGGGCTGGCGGCGATCTGGACCTGGGGCGCGCTGGCCCCCATCCTGTGGCGCGCCCCGGAGCCGGTGCGCCACGCCATCCAATGGAGCGCACCCGAGGCGCACAGCTGGCGCGGGCCCGGGGCGCGACCGGCGCCGGTCCCACGCGACCTTGTGCCGATAACGGTCCCGGTGAAGGGACCGAGCCGCCCACGCTCACTGATCCGCACAGCGACCGCCATCGGCCTGGTGGGCGCGATCTCCACTGCCGGGTTCGGCGCGCTCGCGTTGTTCACCGGAACCACCGCAGCGACGGCGACGTACTCGAGCAGCTCGCTCGAGGCGCCCACGGGCCTTGGCGCGAGCGTGAGCGGGACGACCGTGACGCTCACCTGGACCGCGACCACATCGACATGGGCGACCGGCACGCGCGTGATGCGCGGCACCGTGTCCGGAGGGCCGTACTCCGAGGTCACGCGGATCTCGGGCCTCGGCACGACCACGTACAACGACACGCCCGGCGCCGGCACCTTCTCTTACGTAGTCGAGTCGTACTACTCGGGCAACAGCGCGACCTGGACGAGCGCGGACAGCAACGAGGCGTCGGCGACCGTCAATCCAGCCCTGCCGGTGGCGACGACGGCATGGGACATGCGCGACGCGTCGGTGGGCTCCGAGCTTGACAAGACTGACGTGTTCTACGCGGCCGGCGACTCCCGGTCGACCGCGGCTCTCGCCTGGGGAACGGCCTTCGATACGACGAAGTACCTCCAATGGGACTTCTCCTCGGCCCTTCCGAGTGGGCTCTCGGCATCGAGTGTCGCGTTCAACTTCCGCTTCGCGGCGAACCGCTCCAGCGAAACGGCTTGCTTCTACTTCGAGACGCGCCGCGCCTCGACTGGAGCGGTGGTCGCCACGCACGGGAGCAGCTCCGCTCCCGCCGGGTGCGTCACCGGGACGACGCAACAGACGATCAGCACGAGCCTCTCGGAGATCAATACCTCCGCGCTGGCGAACGACGTGCGCATCCGGCTGTATGGAAAGGAATCCGGAGCGCGCAGCGCCCTCCTCGACATGGCGACGGTCTCGGGAACGACCGCCGCGGGCACCGGCGCGGCGCAGAACTTCACGCTGTACGAGGTCCGATACACGGACAACGGCGCGGGGCTTGTGAATCCGACGTCCTCACCGTGGACGATCGCGCTCGCCGACGGCACCATCTACCAGACCAGCATCTGGTCCAGCTCCTTCGCGTCGACGCGATACCTGAAGTTCACGTTCCCGTCCTACGCGCCGAACGGCACGGCGGTGAGTGCAGCCAGCTTCACGATGTCCTATTTGGGTAACAACTCCAGCAACGCGTGCTACTACTTCGAGGTGCTCCAAGGGAGCACGGTGATCGGGACGCACGGCAGCACGTCGAGCCCCGTGTCGTGCAACGCGACGGCGAGCCTCGTCAGTGTCACGACTCCTCTACCGGAAGTCGATACCGCTGCCGAAGCGAACGGCGTCGCGATCAAGGTGTACATGAAGAATGCCAGCTCGGTTCAGACATCCCACGATCTGATCCGGCTCGACTACAGCTACCAGTGAAACGCTGGAGCGAAAACGGCCGCGCCCGCCCTCAGCTCACCGGCGGTCGCGACCACGTGCTCCCCCGGAGACAACGCCGAATGCGACGACGACGGCGCCTTCACGCTCTTCGAGGACCCCGGGGACGCGGCCGACGTTCACGTCACGCTCACCACACGTTCCCGGTCCTGGTGGAACCCACTTTCCGGCTGAGCATTCGAATGGCACAGCGCCGAGCCGCGCCCCAAAACGGTGAACGGTCGAGCACGTCAACGGTGAACGCTTCGCGGTGGGGCTAGGTGGACTCGAACCACCGACCTCATCCTTATCAGGGATGCGCTCTAACCGGCTGAGCTATAGCCCCGGAAAGACCGAGCAGCGTACCAGCAGCGTCGCGCGACCTCTCACCCGCCGCGATCATCGCGGCGCAGGTCGACGTACGTCGCGGCGAGCAGGCTCACACCACCGAGGGTCGCGGCGATCCCCGTTGCGTCCGTCGGGCCTGCACCCTCGGTGCTCCACACGACGACGTGGTTGACGAGCGCCGCGACGAACCACGTGAGGCCGAGGACCGCGGTGCCGAGATCGCGCAGCCATCGGGCCGTCCACGGGTAGACGAGCGCGAGCCCACCGGTCAGCACCGCGAGGACGAGCGCGAGGTCGAAGAGCGGCCCGCTGCCCTCGCCGCTCACGACGTGGTCGGCTCCGTGCACGAGGACCCCGACGGCACCGAGAGCGGTGAGCGCCCAGCGGCCCCGCACGGCGGCCACCGGCGCGTCGGTGACGAACAACCCTTTCGTGGCGCGCCTCAGGTCAGCGCGGCACCTCTTCCTCGCGCACGGTGATCTCGAGACCACCGAACAGCTCGGCGAAGATGTTGTAGAAGGACGCCGCGATCACGGTGATGACGACCTGCAGCGCGACCACGACCAGCGCGATGAGGATCGCGCCGCGCAGCACCTCGCCCGACAGGAACGTGAAGTCCTTCGCCGACAGCAGGTCGCCGAGGAAGTTCTCGACGCTGCCGATCACACCCGCGGCGTCCGCGATGACCCAGAGCGCGACGAGTGCGATGAGCGTCACGAACATGGCCGACAGGTAGAAGCAGAGCGCCAGCTTCAGCACCGTCCAGAGGTCGACCTTCGTGATGGTCTGACGGAAGCGCCGCTCACCTCGGACGAGCGGCGCCATGCCCGGGAGCGGACCCGGCGTCGGCGCGGCGATGGGAGCCGGCGCGGGCGTCGGTGCGGGGACGGGCGGCGGCGCAGACCGCGCGCGGCGCCGGCCGCGCGTCGTGGTGGTGGTGCCGGTGTCGTCGTCGTCGAGCTCGGCCTCGACCGGCAGCACCGATCCGGGTGGCGCGTCGAGCGGTGGTGCTGCGACGGGCTTCGCCGCGGTCGACGGCACGCTGCTCACGGGGCGGCGGCGCGACCGCTGCGGCGGACGGGTGTTGCCCCCGGACGACGCGACCTTGGCCGGTGACGCGTCCGTCGAGCCGCCGTCGGGCTCGGCGCGCGGCGTCGGTGGTTCAGGCGTCGCGGTCATCGCGGATCCGTGGTCCTCTCAGGGGCCCACCCGTCGAGGGCGGCGGAGGGAACAAGTGTACGCGCGGCCTTCCGCCGGGTCCCAGCGGGGCCCTGGGAGCGGGCGTCAGCTCTCGACCGCCGGTGCCTCGAGGACCGGCGCCACCGCCACGATCGTCTCGCCCTCGCCGAGGCGTGCCACCCGGACGCCGGTCGCGTCGCGGCCCTGGAGCGAGATCTCCGACGCGGGCATGCGCACGATGTTGCCGCCCGACGAGAACACGAGGATCTCGTCGTCGTCGGTCACCGAGAACGCGCCGACGACACCGCCGCGCGCCGCCGTGATCTTCATGCCGCGCACGCCCTGACCGCCGCGCCCCTGCCGGTGGAACGAATCGAGCTTGGTCCGCTTGCCGTGGCCGCTCGAGCTGACGAACAGCATCACCGCGCCGCGCCGGTACACGTCGCACGCGACGACCGCGTCGCCGTCCCTCAGCCGCATCCCGCGGACGCCGGCCGAGGCACGGCCCGTCGCGCGCACGCCCGTCTCGGCGAAGCGGATCGTCTGGCCGTTGCGCGTCACCATGACGACGTCGTTCTTGCCGGTGGTCTGCACCACGCGGACGAGCTCGTCGCCCCTCCCGAGGTTGATCGCGATGAGGCCGTTGCGGATGGACGAGTCGTACTCGGTCATCTTCGTCTTCTTCACGGTGCCGTGCTTCGTCGCGAAGCAGAGGTACGCGCCGTCCTCGTAGGTGCGCGTGTCGATGATCGCCTCGATCCGCTCCTCCTGGGCGAGGTTGATCAGGTTGACCAGCGCGGTGCCGCGCGCGGTGCGGTCCTTCATGGGGATCTCGTGGGCGCGCAGCCGGTACACCTTGCCGCGGTTCGAGAACAGCAGCAGGTACGAGTGCGCGGTGGTCGTGAGCAGCTTGTCGACGTAGTCGTCGTCGCGGGCCCGGCTGCCGCGCACACCCTTTCCGCCGCGGCTCTGGCGTCGGAAGGCGTCGGCCGCGACCGTCTTGATGTACCCCTTGCTCGTGAGGACGACGACGACCTCCTCGTCCTCGATCAGATCGAGCATGTCGATCTCGCCGACGTCGGCCGCGAGGCGCGTCCGTCGCTCGTCGGCGTAGCGCGCCTTCAGCTCGAGCAGCTCGTCCTTGATCACCGTGCGGAGCTTCGCCTTGCTCTTGAGGATCGACTCGAGCTCCTTGATCGTCGCCTTGAGCTCCTCGAGCTCGTCGCGGAGCTTCTGACCTTCGAGCTGGGTGAGGCGACGGAGCTGCATGTCGAGGATGAAGTTCGCCTGGATCTCGGTGAACTCGAACGGCTTCTTCATGAGGCCGGCGCGCGCGACGTCGACGTCGGCGGCCTTGCGGATGAGCTCGATGACCTTGTCGATCATGCCGAGCGCCTTCACCAGGCCCTCGACGATGTGCTCGCGCTCCTTCGCCCGCCGGAGCCGGAACTCGGTGCGGCGGGTGACGACCTCCATCTGGTGCGCGACGTAGACGAGGATCGCCTGGTCGAGCGTGAGCACGCGCGGCACGCCGTCGACGAGGGCGAGAATGTTGGCCGGGAAGCTCGTCTGCATCGGCGTGTGCTTGTAGAGCTGGTTCAGCACGACGTTGGCGTTCGCGTCCTTGCGGAGCTCGATCACGAGCCGCGTCGTGTCGCCGGCCGACTCGTTGCGCAGGTCGCGGATGCCCTCGATCTTGCGGTCGTTCACCAGCTCCGCGATGCGCTGGCCGATCACCTCGACCGACGTCTGGTACGGCACCTCGGTGACGACGATGCGTTGCTCGCCCCGCTTGCCCTCGTCGATCTCGGCGACGGCGCGCATCTTGATGCTGCCGCGGCCCTTCGTGTACGCGTCCTTGATCCCCTCCTTCCCGAGGATGGTCGCGCCGGTCGGGAAGTCGGGGCCCTTCACGATCTTCATGAGCGCGGACGCCTTCGCGTCGGGGTTGTCGATCATGTAGACCGCGGCGTCGATCACCTCGCCGAGGTTGTGGGGCGGGATGTTCGTCGCCATGCCGACCGCGATGCCGCCGCCGCCGTTCACGAGCAGGTTCGGGAAGCGCGCCGGCAGCACCGTCGGTTCCTGGTTCTGCCCGTCGTAGGTCGCGTCCCAGTCGACGGTCTCCTCGTCGATCTCCCCGAGCAGCTCCATCGCCAAGGTGGCGAGCCGCGACTCGGTGTAGCGCTGCGCCGCGGGGCGGTCGTTGGGATCGGGCGACCCGAAGTTCCCGTGGCCGTCGATGAGCGGATAGCGGAGCGAGAAGTCCTGGGCCATGCGCGCCAGCGCGTCGTAGATCGCCTCCCCCGCGTGCGGGTGGTACTTGCCCATCACCTCGCCGACGGCCTGCGCGGACTTCTGGTGCTTGCGGTCGGGGCGCAGGCCCTGCGCGTACATGCCGTAGAGGATCCGGCGCTGCACCGGCTTCAGCCCGTCGCGCGCGTCGGGCAGCGCGCGGGCGGTGATGACCGACATCGCGTAGTCGAGGAAGGAGCGCTCCATCTCCTCTTGGATCTCGACCGGCTCGATGTTGCCGAGGATCTGCTGAACCGCGTCGTCAGGCATCGTCATCAGGCATTGTCGGGGCCTCAGACATCGATGAAGCGGACGTCCTTCGCGTTCTCCTGGATGAACTGCTTGCGCCGCTCGACGTCGTCACCCATCAGCTTGGCGAACACCTCGTCCGCGATCGCGGCCTCGGCGACCGACACCGACAGGAGGTTGCGCGTCGTGGCGTTCATGGTCGTGATGCCGAGCTCTTCCCAGTCCATCTCGCCGAGACCCTTGAACCGGTTCACCTCGATGCGCGACCCCTCGTGGGCGGCCTCGAACGCCCGCAGCGCGGCGTCGTCGTGGAGGTACGTGCGCTCCTTGCCGATGTCGGCGCGGAAGAGCGGCGGCTGCGCGAGATAGATGCAGCCGTGCATCACCAGCTGCGGCAGGTGCCGGTAGAAGAAGGTCAGCAGCAAGGTGCGGATGTGCGCGCCGTCGACATCGGCGTCGGCCATCACGATGATCTTGTGGTACCGCACCTTCTGACCGTCGAAGTCGTCGCCGATGCCCGCGCCGATCGCCTGGACGAGCGACTGGATCTCCTCGTTCTTCAGCATCCGGTCGAGGCGCGCTCGCTCGACGTTGAGGATCTTGCCCCGGATCGGGAGGATCGCCTGCGTGCGCGGGTCGCGGGCGCGCTTGGCGCTCCCGCCCGCGCTGTCGCCCTCGACGATGAACAGCTCCGACTCGGCCGGGTCCTTCGACGAGCAGTCGGCCAGCTTGCCCGGCATCGCGGCGGTCTCGAGCAGCGACTTGCGCCGCGTGAGGTCGCGCGCCTCCCTCGCCGCGACCCGCGCGCGCGCGGCCTGGACGCCCTTGTTGACGATGGCGCGGCCCTCGGACGGGTGCTGCTCGAGCCACTCGGCGAGCTTGTCGTTGGTTGCCTTCTCGACCAGCGAGCGCATCTCGGTGTTGCCGAGCTTCGCCTTCGTCTGGCCCTCGAACTGCGGGTTGCGCAGCTTCACCGAGACGATCGCGGTGAGGCCCTCACGGATGTCCTCGCCGAGGAGGTTGCCGTCCTTGTCCTTGAGGTGCCCCTTCGTCTTGGCATAGCGGTTCAGCACGTTCGTGAGCGCCTTCTTGAAGCCCTCCTCGTGCATCCCGCCCTCGGTGGTGGCGATGTTGTTCGCGAAGGAGTGGATGCCCTCGTAGTAGCCGGTGTTCCACTGCATCGCGATCTCCACCTCGGAGTCGGCCGCCTTGTCCTCGTAGGACACGACGCGCTTGAAGAGCGGCTCCTTGGAGGCGTTCAGGTGCTTCACGAAGTCGGTGATCCCGCCCGTGTACTTGAACACCTGCTCGAGCGCCGGGTTCACACGCTCGTCGCGGAAGCGGATCTCGAGGCCGCGGTTCAGGAACGCCATCTCCTGCAGGCGCTCCAGCAGCGTCTGCGCGCGGAACTCGGTCTCCTCGAAGACC
>DATBSK010000094.1:0-16119 GCA_036559825.1 Acidimicrobiia bacterium
GCGCGAGGTGATCCGCCACCTCGCCCTGCCGCAGATCCGCACCTCGATGGCCGACGAGGTCATCTACCAGACGTTCATCAACAAGAGCGACGACATGTCCGAGCTCCGCGCTGCGCGTGCCCAGGATCGCCCGCCGCGCTACACGGGCAGCTGAGCGAGACCGGGAAGGGGCAGCTGATGTCCGAGGCGATCGGCCTCCCGCCACCCCCTCCCGCCGGTGAGATCGCGCTCAAGCCCGGGACGTTCGACGGCGTCGCCGTCGTCGTCACCGGCGGGGGCACCGGGCTGGGCAAGGCGATCGCGGCGGAGTTCGCACGCCTCGGCGCGTCGATCGTGGTCACGAGCCGCAAGCAGGAGCACCTCGACGCGGGGAAGGAGGCGATCGAGGCCCTCGGTGCTCCGGCGCTCGCCGTGCCGTGCGACATCCGCGATGCCGAGTCGATCGCCGCGATGTTCGACGCCGCCGAAGCCGAGTACGGGCTCCCGGGCGTCCTCGTGAACAACGCGGCCGCGAACTTCCCGGTCCCCGCCGAGGACATGTCGCCGAACGCCTGGCGGACCGTGGTCGACATCACGCTCACGGGGACCTTTCTCTGCGCACGCGAGTTCGGGCGGCGCCATCTCCTCGCCGGGTCGCCCGCATCGATCGTGAACGTGGGCGCCTCGTACGCGTGGACCGGAGGGCCCGGGTTCGCGCACTCGGCGGCCGCGAAGGCAGGGGTGAAGAACCTCACCGAGACGCTCGCCGTGGAGTGGGGCCCGTACGGCATCCAGGTGAACGGCCTCGTCCCCGGGCTCTTCCCACACGAGGACATGACCGCCGACATCCAGGAGAACCTCCAGCGGTCGCACGACAAGGACGTCTGCCAGCCCGCGCTCCGGGTCGGCCAGCGCCAGGAGCTGGGCTGGGCCGCGACCTTCCTCGCCTCGCCGTTCGCGCGCTTCATCTCGGGGCACACGCTCGTCGTCGACGGCGCCAACTGGCAGCGCCGCACGCTGACGAACCCACCCGTCGTGACGGTGCGCGACCAGATGGGTCGCGAGCCCTTCGGCCCCGAGGACTAAGAGGCCGCGCGGATTGGTGCTGCCGAACCTTGCATCTGCCCTATAGCGATTTTGCCTCAGCGTTCGGCCTCCGGGCAGTCGCGTCGGCTGTCGAGGAGCTGGCGGTGACAGCGAAGGCCGCCGACCCGGCGTGCACCGCCCTCGCCAACGAGTGCGCTCGTCACGTCGCGTCAATCGTGATCGTCGCGGGTCCACGCATCGTCTCTGCGGCGAGAGTTGAGCTTTGCGAGGCTCGCGGTTGCGGCGCGGCGCACCGGGTGGTCCGGGTCGACGTCG
This sequence comes from Acidimicrobiia bacterium, assembly GCA_036559825.1. Lineage (GTDB taxonomy): Bacteria > Actinomycetota > Acidimicrobiia > IMCC26256 > PALSA-555 > DATBSK01. Next base: position 1,342 of record DATBSK010000094.1, read on the forward strand.
GGGCCGAGCAGCCGGAGCGCCTCCGCGAACAGCGAACGTCCACGCTCGTCGTCTCCGCGTGTCGCGGCGAGGACGCCGAGGTTGACCATGGTTGTGGCGACTTCGGGGTGGGTCTCCCCGAGGAATTCGCGCTTGATGTCGAGCGCTTGCTCCCAGAGCGCCTGCGCCTGGTCATAGTCGCCGACGCGGTAGCGGAGCGCGGCGAGGTTGTTCGCGTTGATCGCGACTTCATAGTGACGCGGCCCCAGCAGCTCGGTGAAGATGTCAAGCGCCTGGCGCAATAGCGCCTCGGCCTCGTCGGTGCGTCCGAGCGCGTCGAGGATCGCCGCGAGTGCAGCTGCGTCGGCGGCGACGGCTGGGTGATCGGCGCCGAGCGCGCGCGTGCGGATCTCGACCGCGCGGCGGGCCGCTGGCTCAGCCAACGCGTGGCGTCCCCGCGAGTGTTCGAGACCACCGAGGTTGTGCCACAGCGTCGCCGCTTCGAGAGCATCATTTCCCCGCCTGATCTCGACAACGCGCAGCGCGTGGCGGTACAGCATCTCCGCTTCATCGAAACGGCCCATGTACTTGTAGAGCACCGCGAGGTCATTCGCCGCCCCCACGACCGCCAGATCGTCGCTCCCGAACGAACGCTCAGCGAGCACCAACGCGTCGCGAAGCGGCTCCTCGGCATCGCGATACCGGCCCTGACCACGCAACGCCGAACCCAAAGCACAGAGCGCCCGGACCCGCAAACGTGCTGCCCCGGTCTCGCCGGCCGCGCCGTGTGCATCGAGCGCCCGCAACGCCCGGCGCGACAACGCCTCCGCCTCGGTGAACCCACCCAGCGAGATGCGCACCTCCGCGAGCACCAGCGCCGCCCGCGCCTGCCGCTCCGGGCGCGTCGGTGCGCGCTCGTCCGCGATCGCCAGCGCGGCCACCGCCAACCACTCCGCCTCCCGCTGGCGCCCCTCTCTGCAAGCAGCCTCAGCGGCAGTCACGAGCCGCTCGAACTCCACACCGCCCACGCTCGCCACGCCGGTTACGCATACGCGACCATCAGGCCGGCGCGAGTTATGTCAGCACCCGCCCTCCCGGGAACTTCAAGCGAGCTGCAACACCGTCTCGTTGTGGTTGGCGGAGAGGGCGCTCAGCAGCGCGACCTGGCCGCCCTCGTCGGGGTCGCCGGTAAAGCCGTTGTTGTCTTGAGCATTGTTATTCAGGACCAATTTCTGGTAGGCGAAGGTCACACCCACCGCGCCCGGAGCCGGGAGACCGCCCCCGCCCCCACAGTTCGTCACACAGACAGCTCCCGCCGAGCCCATACCCATCAACAGCCCCGACGCGGCAATCGACAGACCGGCCGCACCGGACAAAACCTTCCTTGACAGCCTCATCCCGTTGCCCTCCTCATACGACCCTGGAGTTCGAACGAGCCGCCAGCGCCAGCCTTCCCCGATGGCCGGCGCAGTCTGATCCACCGCCGCAAGGCTGTCAACGCTGGGCGCTAGCCAGAGCCGCTGCTGCCCCGCCTTCGGATCATCGACCGGTCGTCGGGTTGTCCCCAGATGATCCGAGTACACCCAACGAACGAGTGGAGGCATTCCATCATGCGCGCGTTCGACTCCGAAGTGGTAGATGCGGTCTGGGAAGCAATCGAGCCTCGGGTCCCGGTCCCGATCGATCATCACCCAAAGCGTGGACACCGGCTGCGGGCCCGGACCGGGTCTGTTTCGAAGGGATCCTGATCCGGCTAGTGACGGGCTGCGCCTGGGTCGACGCCGAACACCTGTTGGGATATCGGGTATCGGATACGACGCTACGGGCACGACGCGACGAGTGGACCGCAGCGGGTGTTTGAGCAGCTCGTCGAGGAAGCGATCGCCGCCTATGACCGCATCGTCTGCCTGGACCTCGCCGAGGTGAGCGTGGACGGGTCGCAACACAAAGCACCGTGTGGAGGGCAAGGAACGGGTCGGAATCCTACCGACCGTGGAAAATACGGCTGGAAGTGGTCGATCGCGACTGACCGCAACGGGATCCCATTCGGCTGGGCGGCCGACAGCGCCAACCGTCACGACACGATCTTGCTCCCCCCGACGCTCGCCATGATCAGCGAACGTGGCCTGCTCGACGATATCGAGACAATGCATCTCGATCGCGGCTACGACAACCGTGTCGTGCGCGACCATTGCGCCGAGCTCGGGATCACCGACGTGGTCTGCGCGACGAAGCGGCCACCCGGAACCGCCAAGGCGAAACGCTGGGTGCCGCTCGGTCTGCGTTGGCCGGTCGAACGATCCAACAGCTGGCTGTCGAACTTCGGTCAGCTTCGCCGGAACACCGACCGGCGCATCGCTCATCGCCTCGCTCAACTCGCTCTCGCCATCGTGCTGCTCATCACCGCGAAACTCATCGACTGGCGCGACCGCTGGAACCCATGAATCCGATCAATCCGCGCAGCCCCTTAGTCGTCGCTCAGCGCGGTGTCGTGAGCACCTCGGCCCCGCGCCCCTGCTGGATCAAGGGGACGTACCGCTCGAGCGAATCGCGTGTGCCGTCGTCGGTCAGGTCGATCACCCGACCCTGCTCGGCGGACAGGTACGCCGCCATGGTGAGGCGCACGATCTCCAGTCCGTAGTCGAAGTCGAGCAGCGCCGAGCGTCCCGAGCGGAACGCGTGCGCCGCGTCCTCGTTCTCGTCCGTGTAGCCGTAGAGGTCGGGCTCGTTCGGCTGGATCGCGAGCAGCCCGCTCGACGCGGTCGCCTTCTCGAGCCCGAGCTCCGCATCGGCGACCGACGACGCGGCCGCGTCGCCGATGAACACCTCGAGCGGTGACCGGAGGCTGTTCGCCTCGAGCGCGTAGCCGGGGCCGAGGCCGTCGACCAGGAGCCGCAAGCCCTGCTTGTCGTACATCCAGGAGACGGTGAACTGCGCTTTGACGTGCTGGTCCGTGTCCGGGTTCCGGTAGGTCACGATCCCGGTGGCGAAGTCCTCGGCGGGCGTCCGCGCGTAGTCGACGCCGTGGCGCGTGCGGAGCTCGTCGCGCCATCGCGGCTGACCCCACTTGAGCAGTCCGAGGTCGCACAACACCGTTCGTGGCTCGAGGAACCGGGCGTCCCGGCCCGATGGCGTCAGCAGGTACCAGCCCACCGCGATGCTGTGGCACCCCATGTCGGAGAGCACGCCCCCGCCCTGGAGGGTCGGGTCCCAGAACCACGCGCGGTGCGGACCGCCGTGCTCCTCGGACGAGCGCGCCAGGGTGAGCGGGCCCATGCGATCGCTCACGCCGGCGAGCTGGGCCCGGGCGCTCTGGATCATCTTCATGTGCACCTGGTTCTCGAAGTACGCGGTCGGAGCGCCGATCTCCGCGGCGATCGCGACGACGCGGCGCGCCTCGGCGAGGTTGCGCGCGAGCGGCTTCTCGCAGATCACGCCGCGCAGGGCCGCGCCGTCACGGACCGCGGACGCGATCGACTCCATCACGTCGACGCGCGAGAAGTTGGGGCTGAAGACCGCCACGACGTCGACGTCGCGGACGAGCGCCTCGACGCTCTCGTACACGCGGACCTCGCCGAGGCCGGCGCCCGTCGCCGCAGCGACCAGCGCGTCGGGCCGCGAACGTGACGCGATCCCGACAACGTCGACGCCGCGCACCATCTGCAGGGCACGGAGGTGGAAGCCGCTGACGAATCCCCCGCCGACGAGGCCGTACCGGAGCGTCTCGACGGTGGTCATCAGTCGTCGAACGTGTTGGGAGGCAAGCCGACGGGCAGGGGCGCGGCGCGTTCGCACGTGGTCTCGAGATCGACGCGCGCGCCGTGCTCGGCCGACTCGATGGTTGCGCACATGATCTCGAGCACGTGTAGCGCCAGCGCGTCGGAGGCACGGTGCGCGCGGCCTGTCCGCTGCGCCCACACCATGTCGGCGAGGCCGATGCCGCGCTGCTGCGGCACGTTCGCCTCGACGAGATCGACCTCCGTCCACGACCCGTCGCCGAAGCGCCGGATCGTCACCGGTCCGCCGAAGGTGTTCGGATCGGGCACCGACAGCGTGCCCTCGGTTCCGTAGATCTCGAGGTTCCGGTAGCGGGAGGCCTGGACGTCGAAGCTCGCGACGAACGTCGCGACCGGGCCGGATGCCATCTCGACGACCGTCGACACGTGCGTGGGCACCTCCACGTCGATCAGAGCACCGCGCCGGGGCTCCGAGGAGATGGTGCGTGTCGCGCGGCTCACGCGCGCGCCGGCGCTCACCGCTCGGGCGGGACCGAGCAGCTGGACGAGGGTCGTGAAGTAGTACGGGCCCATGTCGAACAGCGGGCCCGCGCCACGCTCGTAGAAGAGGCCGGGGTCCGGGTGCCACCACTCCGGCCCTGCCTGCAGCATGAACGCGTTGGCCGCGACGGGCTCGCCGATGTCGCCGCGGTCGATCACCGCCCGAGCGGTCTGGAGCCCGGCGCCGAGGAACGTGTCCGGGGCGCACCCGAGCCGCGCGCCCCGCGCCCGGGCGGCGTCGACGAGCGCGGCACCCTCGCCGAGCTCGACTCCCAGCGGCTTCTCGCTGAACACCGACTTGCCGGCCTCGAGGGCGCGCCGGGTGACCTCGGCGTGGGCTCGCGGCGGGGTCAGGTTCACGACGACGTCGACATCGGGGTCGGCGAGCGCGGCGTCGAGGTCGAGCGCGCGTGCGTCGTACCGACCGGCGAGCTCGGTCGCGCGATCGGACAGCGCATCGACGCATGCCGCCAGGCGGACGAAGCCGAGCTTGCTCAGCGTGTCCGCGTAGACGCCGCTGATCACCCCGCACCCGACGATGGCAACCCGGCTGGCGCTCAACGGCCGGTCGAGAGCTGCTGCCCGACGAGGTAGTCGCGGCTCCGCGCGACGGCATCGAGCATGTCCGTCTCGCACCGATCGAGCTCGACGATGTGCCAGCGCGCATGGGGCGCGGCCGCGAGCACTCGCGGGACGTCGATCGTGCCGTCGCCCACCGCGACCATCGCGCTCTGCGGCGTGTCGGCGGGACCGTCCTTCACGTGGACCAGCTGCACCCGCTCACCGAGCGCGGCCACGAGGTCCGCGGGGTCGCTGCCGCCGACGCTCGCCCAGTAGATGTCGACCTCGGCGACGACCCTCGGGTCGAGCCGGTCGAAGAGGTGGAGCAGCGCCGGTCGCCCGTCCAGCACCTGCTCGAGCTCCCACCAGTGGTTGTGGTACCCGAGCGTCAGCCCGCGTTCGACGGCCAGGTCCAGCGCCGCCCCGATGGTGTCGGCCGTGCGCGCGACCGAGTCCGTGTCGGTGAACGCATCCGGCGCGAAGAACGGGAGCACCACGGTGTCGCATCCGAGCTCCAGGTGCGTGTCGAGCGCCGCCGCGAACTCGTCCGCGCCCGTCCATGCGACGTGTGCGCTCGCGATGCGCAGTCCGGCGCCGGTTGCCGCGTCGCGGACCTCGTCGGGTGTGCGGCCGTGGAAGCCCGCAACCTCGACGCCGACGTAGCCCATCGCGCCGACCTGCTCGAGCACGGCCGCGAACGCCTCCTCGGCCTGCTCGCGCAGCGTGTACAGCTGCAGCGCGACGGGTGCTGGCGCCGAGGGCACCCGCGTTCAGGCTGGCCGGGTCTCGGGGAGGCGAACGAGCGGGATCCGACGATCCGTCTTGGCCTGGTAGCTGTCGTACCAGGCGCGATCGGCATTGAGCATCGCCCAGATGCGCTCGTACTCCTCGCCGTCGAGGATCTCGGGCTTCGACCAGAACGTCTTCCCACCCTGCACCTTCACGAGCACCTCGGGGTTGGCATCTCGATCCGACAGGTTGAGGTACCAGGAGGGGTGCGCCTTCGACCCGGCGAACGACGCGACCACGACGCGGCCTCCGTCGGGATCGCGCCACGTCGGCAACGCGACCTTGTGCTCCTTGCCCGACTTCCGGCCGACCGTGCGCAGCAGCACGTGGTGCATGCCGGCCTGCTGCCAGACCTCGTCGACGTCGTCCATCGACTCCATCGCCTCGACGTGAGTGGCGGTGAGCTGGACGATCTCGTCGTGGGACGGCGTCTCCCACACCTGCTCGACGTACTGCTCGCTGCGCTCGGGCTCGCTCATGCCCCGGACGGTAGCGCGACGAGGTCGCGCGTGAGCTCGCCGACCGTGCGTGCGCCGACGAGCGCCATCGTCCGCCGGACGTCGGAGTCCAGGAGACGGAGCACGTGGTCGACACCGCGCTCACCTCCCGCGCCGAGCGCGTAGAAGTGCGCTCGGCCCGCCATGCAGGCGCGCGCGCCGAGCGCGAGCGCCTTCACGATGTCGGCACCGCGCCGGACGCCACCGTCGCAGATCACCTCGATCCGATCCCCCACCGCGTCCACGACCGGCGCGACGAGATCGACCGTCGCCGGCGCGCCGTCGAGCTGGCGGCCACCGTGGTTCGAGAGCGCGATGGCCGCGACGCCGGCATCGGCGGCGAGCCGCGCGTCGTCGACGGTCTGGATGCCCTTGATCACGATGGGTCCCGACCACACGTCCTGGAGCCACTCGACGTCGCGCCACGAGAGCGAGGGGTCGAACTGCGTGTTGATGTAGTCCGCGAGCGACACCGGATCGCTCCCGTCCCCGACGTCCTTGCCCGCGACGTTGGCGAACCTGATCGGCTCGGCATCGAGGAAGCGCCACGTCCAGGACGGGTGGAGCAACCCGTCGAGGAGGGTGTCGACACCGAGCGTCGGCGGGAGCGTGAACCCGCGCCGCACGTCCCGCTCGCGGCGCCCCTGGACGACGGTGTCGACCGTCAGCATGAGCGCCTCGAACCCGGCGCTCGCGGCTCGGTCGATCATCTCCTTGACGAGTCCGCGGTCGCGCCACGCGTAGACCTGGAACCAGAGCCGGCCCGTGCTGACCGCGGCGACCTCCTCGATCGACCGCGTGCCGAGCGTCGACAAGGTGTAGGGGACACCGGCCCGATCGGCGCTCCGCGCGACGGCGAGCTCGCCTTCGGGGTCCGCGATGCGGGGGAAGCCGGTCGGCGCGAGCACCAGGGGGAACGCGAGGTGCTCACCGAGCAGCGTCGTGGACGGATCCACGGTGCCGACGCCCTTGAGCACGCGCGGCTTGAAGCCGATGCGCTGGAACGCGGCGGTGTTCGCGCGCATCGTGATCTCGTCCTCGGCACCGCCGTCGATGTAGTCGAACACCCCACGCGGGAGCCGCCGCTTCGCGAGCCTGCGGAGGTCCGCGACGTCGGCGGCGCGGCGTAGCCGGCGCGCGACGGGGTCGAGCTCGATCGGCTCGAAGCGCATCACCGAGCGCAGCGTCTCGAGCATCCGACGGACCCCGGTCTCCGGTCCGCGGCGTTGCGGGGTCATCCCGTGCCTCCGTGCGAAGATCCGATGCTCACAGCGTACGCACGGGTCGCGCGCCGAGCGCAGGAAGGACGAACCGTGATGCAGATCGCGATGACGCTCCCGACGATGCTGCCGCACGGCCGCCCCGAGCTGCTGGCGTGGTGTCGCGCGATCGACGAGGGACCGTGGTCGAGCCTCGCGGTGCCCGAGCGTGTGACGTACACGAGCCACTCGTGGGTCGTGGAGCTCGCGGCCGCGGCCGCGCTCACGGAGCGCGTGCGCCTCTGGACGACGATCGTCGTGCTCCCCGCGCACCCCGAGGTCCAGGTCGCCAAGGACGTCGCGTCGGTCGACCGGCTCTGCGACGGACGTCTCACCGTGGGCGTGGGCGTCGGCGGGCGGGAGCACGACTACCAGGCCCTCGGCGCGCCGTTCACCCGCCGGTGGCAGCGCATGGACGACCAGGTCGCGGCGATGCGCCGCGTCTGGGCCGGCGATCCACCCTTCCCGGGAGCAGACCCCGTCGGCCCACCGCCCGTGCAGGCGGGAGGACCGCCCTTGAGCGCCGGCGTCATGGGGCCGAAGGCACTCGCTCGCGCCGCGCGCTGGGCGGACGGCGTCGACGACGCGTCGACGATCACCGGCGTGAACCGCGATGCTGCCGCGTCCGTGTTCGCGAGCATTCGCGAGGCATGGCTCGCCGCCGGTCGCGACGCACCACCCCACATCTCCGCCAGCCTGTGGTACGCGCTGGGCGACGGCGCGCACGACCGACTGCAGTCGTACGCGTTCGACTACCTGCGGATCTTCGGCGACGACATGGCCCGTGCGCTGGCCGAGCGCACGACCGCCCACACGCCCGAGGCGCTGCGCGACGCCGTCGACGCGCTCACGGACGCGGGCTGCGACGAGCTCTTCCTCGTGCCGACGACGGCGGACCCGGACGAGCTCGACCGGACCCGCGACGCGCTCGGCCGCTAGACGAGCTGCAGGTCGCGCACCTTCTTGAGCCGGCCCGCGACGTCGGGCCACGCCACGATCTCCCAGAACGCCTTCACCCAGTCGGCCTTCACGTTCCGGTACTGCAGGTAGTACGCGTGCTCCCACATGTCGAGCACGAGGAGCGGCACGGTGCCGTTGCCGATGTTGCCCTGGTGGTCGTAGACCTGCTCGACGACGAGGCGTTGCGCCATCGGCTCCCACGCGAGCGCGCCCCATCCGGAGCCCTGCACGTTCAGCGCGGCCTGCGTCAGCTGCTTGCGGAAGCCGTCGAACGAGCCCAAGTGCTCGTCGATCGCGGCTGCGAGGTCGCCGTCGGGTCGCCCGCCGCCGTCGGGACTCATGTTCGTCCAGAACACGGAGTGCAGGATGTGACCCGAGACGTGGAACGCGAGGTTCTTCTGGAGCTGGTTGATGGAGTCGAAGTCGTCGTTCGTGCGCGCGGCCGACAGCTTCTCGAGGGTCGTGTTCGCCCCGTCGACGTAGGCCTTGTGGTGCTTGTCGTGGTGCAGCTCGAGCAGCTCGGCCGAGAGGTGCGGCTCGAGAGCGGCGTAGTCGTACGGAAGGTCGGGCAGCGTGTAGACGGCCATTCGATCCGCCTCCTCGTGTCGTCGTCTCCGACAGGCTGTCGTACCCGCGCGAGCGTGGCACGGAAACCACCGCACGTGTCGTCGGTAGCCTGGATCCAGAGCCGCAGGAGGATTCCATGGCGACGCTGCGAGCACTCCCCATCGGCGCCGAACGGGTCACGACGAGCGAGACGATCGCGGTGCGCGCTCCCTACGACGGCCGGGAGCTGGCCCAGGTGCCCGCGTGCGGTCCGGACGAGGTCGATCGCGCCGTGGCGGTCGCGCAGCTCGCGCTCCGCTCGGACCCGCTGCCCGCGTGGCGCCGCGCCGAGATCCTCGACACCGCGGCTCGTCTCCTCAAGGAGCGGGTCGACGACTTCGGGCGCATCATCGCCGAGGAGGCAGCCAAGCCGCTCAAGACCGCCCGCATCGAGGCGAACCGGGCCGTCTCGACGTTCACCTTCTCGGCGGCCGCGGCGCGTGATCTCACCGGCGAGATGATCCCGATGGACGCCAGCGACGCCGGCGTCGGGAAGCTCGGCTTCACGCTGCGGCGCCCGATCGGCGTCGTCGGTGCCATCAGCCCGTTCAACTTCCCGCTCAACCTGGTCGTGCACAAGGTCGCCCCCGCCATCGCGGCGGGATGCCCCGTCGTCCTCAAGCCCGCGTCGCAGACGCCGCTGTCCGCCTTGGCGCTCGCGGAGCTCCTGCTCGGCGAGTGCGGCCTGCCGCCCGGCCACCTGAACGTCGTCACCGGGAGCGGTGGTTCGGTCGGCAACGCCCTGGTCGAGCACGAGGACGTGGCGATGATCACGTTCACGGGCTCACCCGAGGTGGGTTGGAGCATCAAGTCGCGGGCGCCGCGCAAGAAGGTCGGGCTCGAGCTGGGGAACAATGCACCGGTCATCCTCGAACCGGACGCGGACATCGTGACCGCGGCCACGAAGATCGCGGTCGCGGGCTTCAGCCACGCGGGTCAGTCGTGCATCTCGACCCAGCGGATCTACGTGCACGAGGACCTCGGGGATGCGTTCCTCAGCGAGCTCGTCCCGCGTGTGGAGGCGCTCGTCGTCGGTGATCCCCTCGACGATGCGACGGACGTGTCCGCGCTCATCTCCGAGGGAGAGCGCGACCGCGTCGTGTCGTGGATCGACGAGGCGACGACCGGCGGCGCGAAGATCGCGACTGGCGGCACCGTGCGCGACGGCGTGCTCGAGCCCACGGTCCTCACCGACGTCACGGGGGACATGAAAGTGTGCTCGCTCGAGGTGTTCGGCCCGGTCGTCGCGGTGCAGCGGTACCGGACGCTCGACCACGCACTGGAGCTCGCCAACGACACGCGGTACGGCCTCCAGGCCGCGATCTTCACCGCCGACTTCGCGGCCGCGATGCGCGCCGTGCACGAGCTCGACTTCGGAGGCGTCCTGGTCAACGAGGTGCCGACCTACCGCAGCGACCAGATGCCCTACGGCGGGCTCCGGGACTCCGGCAACACCCGGGAGGGGCCGCGCTACGCGGTCGAGGAGATGACGGAGCCCCGGCTGGTCGTCCTCCAGCTCCCGTAGCCTCCCGGACATGCAGCTGGAGGGGAAGGTCGCACTCGTCACGGGTGGCGCCTCGGGCATCGGCAAGGCGACCGCCGCGCGCCTCGCGGCCGACGGCGTCGCACTGTTCGTCGTCGACGTCGACGCCACGGGCGCGGCCGAGGTCGCCTCGTCGATCGGTGGTGTCGCACACGTCGCCGACGTCGGCGATCCGGAGCAGGTCGATGCCACGTTCGCTCGATGCGTCGAGGAGCTCGGTGGCGTCGACATCGCGTTCCTCAATGCCGGCATCGCGATCGGCATCTCCGACCTGACGACGCTCGACGAGCCGACCTACCGGCGGATCATGCGCGTCAACCTCGACGGCGTCGTGTACGGAGTGCGCGCCGCGATCGACGTGATGCGGGCCCGCGGCGGTGGTGCGATCGTCGCCACCGCCTCCCTGGCCGGCATCATCCCGTTCCCACCCGACCCCGTGTACGACGCGACCAAGCACGCAGTCGTCGGCCTCATCCGATCGGTCGCACCGACGCTCGCGCCCCTCGGCATCACCGCCAACTGCGTGAACCCGGGCATGACCGACACGAACATCATGGGTGACGACGCCCGCAAGGTCTACGCAGAGCTCGACTTCCCGCTGATGGAGCCGAGCCAGATCGCCGATGCGGTGGTCGTCGCGGTCACGTCCGGCGCCACCGGCCAGTGCTACGTCTGCCAGCCCGGCCGTGAGCACACCCCATACCGGTTCCACGACGTCCCCGGCCCGCGCACGGAGTCGGCACGTGGCCGTGTCCCGCCCGGCGTCCGCGACGGTTGACGACCTGTTTGGTCATTCGAGGCCGCTCCAGGGCCCTCGATTGACCAAACACGATTAGCCTCGTATGCCCTTGGAAGCGTCCGGGACCAGCGCGTCCTCCTCGCCGCTGCCCTCGTGGATCGGGGCCGACGCGCCGGGTGACGTCGGTCTCGCGGGCCTGCGCCAGCATCTCGACCGCGTCGTCGAGCGCCAGGGCCTCCGTTCGCTGACGGTCGTCGTCGACGACCCGGATCTCGGTCGCCAGGCCTTCCGCGCCGGGGCCGGGCCCGTCGAGCCCGGCACCCTCAGCGCCGGCACCGGTGTGCTCGCCGACCCGCCGTCACCGGGGATCGACGCCGACCTGCTCGTCGCGCTCTGCGCGGCCAGCCTCCGCGTCGACGTCCTGCGCGACACCGCCGACGTGACCGGCGAGCTCGACCTCCGGAGGCTGCCGGGCGTCTTCGCCGTCGAGATCGAACAGGACGGCGATCTCACCATCTGTCGCGTGCACGTCAGCGCGGATGCACCCGCGGACGTCGGCCGCGTCGCCGCTCGGACCCTCGCGACCGAGGAGGGATCGCGCCTGGTGGTCGAGGTCGTGCGCACGACCGTCGCGTCGACACCACCGACGCCGGCTACCGCACCGGCGGCTCCCGACGAGCAGCCGTCGGACGCCGCGCCGGTGATGTCGCTGCTCGCCGTCCGCAGCGTGCCCGAAGACGGCGAGGTCGAGGTGCACCTCGCGGTCGGCGACGCACGAGCGGTCGGCCGCGCCCCCCTGTCCCGAGGGCTCGCGGGGGCGGTCGAGGCGGTGCTCGCCGCCGCGACGCAGGTCGCGGTGCACGCGCACTGGCGGCCGTCGTGGGTCCGAACGGTGGAGACGACATCCGACGGCCGGTTCGTGGTCGCGGCCGCACTCGTCGAACCGCACTCGGCGGAGCAGCGGCACGGGATCGCGCGCGGCTCGTCGCCGATCGAAGCCGCGGCGCGCGCGACGGTCGGCGCGCTCTCCTGAGCGGCTGATCAGTACGTCCGCTTCGTGACCATCCCGGCGACGCGCCGCGACACTGCGGCCGGCATCGCGCCCGAGAACGCGGCCGCCATGACGTTGAGCGCGCCGGGCACGCAGACGGCGCGCCCGCGGTCGTACGCCTTCATCGCCATCTTCGCCACCTCATCCGCCGTCTGCCACAGGAACCCGGGCGTCTGGTCCTTGTTCTCGACGCCGGCGCGCTTGTGGAACTCGGTGTGCGTGAAGCCGGGCGCGAGCACCATCGCCTTCACCCCGGTACCGCGGAGCTCCTCGTGGATCGCGTTGGTGAAGCTCGACACGAACGACTTGGTCGCGCTGTAGGTCGCACTCAACGGTGTCGGCTGGTAGGCACCGAGCGACGACACGTTGATCACGCCACCGTGGCCGCGTTCGACCATCGCGCCGAGCGCGGCATGCGTGAGCTCGACGAGCGCGAGCACGTTGAGGCGGATCTCCGACTCCTCCTGATCGAGCGGCAGCTCGTGGAAACGCCCGGTCGTCCCGAAACCGGCGTTGTTCACGAGCAGCTCGATCGGGCGCGCCGCGTCGCCCAGTCGCTCGATCACGCGCGCGACCCCGTCGCCGGACTCGAGGTCGGCACCAAGAACCTCGATCTTCGTCGAGTGCTCGGCCGTCAGCCCGCGGCCGACCTCGTCCAGACGCGACTCGTTCCGGGCGACGAGCACGAGATCGTGCCCGCGCGCGGCGAGCACCCTCGCGAACGCGGCTCCGATGCCCGATGAAGCACCCGTGATCAGTGCGACTGGTGTCTCCATGCCTCTCCCCCCGCGTTCGTGCGCAGGTGCCTGCGCGTCCTCCGCTAGAGACCGATTGCCTCTGCGACCGTGGCCGCGTCGGGCTCGACCGGATCGGCGAGCTCGACCTCTGCGATGGCGCGCTGCGGATCCTTCAGCCCGTGCCCCGTCAGCGTGCACACGACGGTGTCGCTCGCGTCCACGAGCCCCTCGGCCGACGCGCGCAACAGGCCCGCGACCGAGGCGGCGGACGCCGGCTCCACGAACACTCCTTCCTCGGACGCCAGGATCCGGTAGGCCTCGAGGATCTCGGCATCGGTCACCGCACCGATGTGGCCACCCGACTCGTCGCGTGCCGCCTCGGCCTGCTTCCACGACGCGGGGTTCCCGATCTGGATCGCGGTCGCGATCGTCTCGGGGTGGCGGATCGCCTCGCCGAGCACGATCGGTGCGGCGCCCGCCGCCTGCCAGCCGATCATCCGCGGTGCACGCGTCGCGTGGCCCCGCTCGAGGTACTCGGTGTAGCCCTTCCAGTACGCGGTGATGTTGCCGGCGTTCCCGACGGGCATGCAGTGCGCAGTCGGCGCGTCACCGAGCGCGTCGACGACCTCGAACGCGGCGGTCTTCTGACCCTCGATGCGGAACGGGTTGATCGAGTTCACGAGCTCGACCCCGGGTCGTTCGCCGAGCTGCCGCACGATGTCGAGGGCGACGTCGAAGTTGTCCGGCACTGCGACGACCCGCGCGCCGTGGATGAGCGCCTGCGCGAGCTTGCCGAGCGCGATCTGGCCCGCGGGGAGCACGACGGCGCAGATGATCCCGGCGCGAGCCGCGTAGGCGGCGGCGGACGCCGACGTGTTTCCTGTCGACGCGCAGATCACGGCCTTCGCGCCCCGCTCGACGGCCTTCGACACGGCCATCGTCATCCCGCGGTCCTTGAAGGAGCCCGTGGGCAGCGCGCCCTCGACCTTCAGCAGCACGCGCGCCACGTCCGTTCGGGCAGCGATTCGCGGTGCGTCGAGCAGGGGGGTGTTGCCCTCGAAGAGCGTGATGACCGGTGTCACCGTCGACACCGGGAGCAGCTCGCGGTAGGCGTCGATGATGCCGGGCCAGCGCGCCACCGCCGGCGCCGTCATTCGTCGTCCCCGACGACCCGGAGGACCGATCCCACACGGTGCACGGGTTCGACTCCGCGGAGTCGCTCGAGAGTGGCGCGCAGGTCCGCTTCCCGCGCGCGGTGCGTGATGAAGATCAACCGGGCGTCGGCGCCGAGCCCGCGCTGCTCCATGGACTTGATCGAGACCCCCTGGGCACCGAACTCGCCGGCGATCGCGGCGAGCACCCCCGGCTCATCGGCGACTTCGAGCAGCAGGTAGAAGGGAGACTCGGTCTCCTCGATCGCGCGGATGGGCCGAGCTGCGAGCTCGCCGAACGTCGCGCCCCGCGCGCCCGACACCAGGTTCTTCACGGCGTCGACGAGATCGCCGAGCAGCGCCGAGGCCGTGGGCCCGCCTCCGGCACCGCGCCCGTAGAGCATGAGCTCGCCGACCGCCTCACCCTCGATGAACACGGCATTGAAGGATTCACGGACCGAGGCCAGCGGATGGTGGAGCGGGACCATCGCGGGGTGGACGCGCACCGCCACCTCGCCCTCGATCTCCTCGGCGACGGCGAGCAGCTTCACGACGTAGCCGAGAGCCGCGGCCGACTCGATGTCGTCCGCGGTGATCCCGGTGATCCCCTCGCAGTACACGTCGTCCGG
>DATBSK010000095.1:0-2662 GCA_036559825.1 Acidimicrobiia bacterium
GGAAGCCGTGCTGCGACGTGTTGAGGATCTCGCGCATCGCATCGAACTCGGCCCTGAGCCGGGCCTGCTCATCGGAGGTGATGGGCGAGTTGTTCAGCGGCGTGCACCAGTTGGCGGTTCGCTGATACACGGTGAGCGACGCAACCTCGTCCGCGATGACCGGGATGATCTGCACGCCGCTCGATCCCGTGCCGACCACGGCCACGCGCTTGCCGGCGAAGTCGACCGGTGTCGCCGGCCACAGGCCAGTGTGGTACTGCTCGCCTCGGAAGTCCTCACGGCCGGGGACGTCCGGGAAGTGCGGGACCGAGAGCACGCCCGTCGCCGCAACGAGGAACCGGGCGCGGTACGGAGTTCCGTCGTCGACCGTGACGAGCCATGTCCCCGCCGCCTCGTCGTACACGGCGGAGGTGACGCGGGCCCCGAATCGCACGTCGCGTCGTAGGTCGAACCGGTCGACGACGTGGTTGAGGTAGCGCTCGATCTCGGGCTGGTGCGCGAAGTGCTCGTGCCATTCCCAGTCGTCGAACAGCTCCTTGGAGAACAGGTACGCGTACGTGTAGCTCTCGGAGTCGAACTGCGCCCCGGGGTAGCGGTTCCAGTACCACGTCCCCCCGACGCCGTCGCCGGCTTCGAGCAGCAGCGCGGAGAAGCCCGCCTCGCGCGCGCGGTACAGCTGGTAGATGCCGGTGATGCCTGCGCCGACGACGAGCACGTCGACGTCGGCGGCGGGAGGCACGGGCGGCATTGTACCGACCGGTTAGTCTACAAACCGTGGCGACGGTCGAAGCGAAGAGGTCGGCGCTCCCGATCCCGCACGCCATGGACCGCCCCGACCGCGTCCCGAAGGAGCGCTACATCGATCCGGACTTCTACGCGATGGAGTGCGAGCTGCTGTGGCCGCGCGTCTGGCAGATGGCGTGCCGGCTCGAGGAGATCCCTCTCGCGCACGACTTCGTCACCTACGAGTTCCTCGACCAGTCGATCGTCGTCGTGCGCTCGGAGGACCTCGGCGTGCGCGCCTTCCAGAACGCGTGCCGGCACCGCGGCGTCAAGCTCGTGCCGCCGCGAGGGACGTGCGAGCACGGCTTCCAGTGCCCCTTCCACGGATGGCGCTACGGACCGGACGGCACGAACGTCGGCGTCACGGCGAAACGGTCGTTCGCCGAGGGCAACCTCGACCCCGACGACATCAACCTCGTGCCCGTCCGGTGCGAGGTGTGGGGCGGATGCGCGTGGATCAATCTCGACCCCGACGCGCCTCCGGTTCGAGCCTGCCTCGAGCCGGCCGCGACCATCCTCGACCTGTGGCAGGTCGAGTCGATGCGCGTCGAGCAGTGGTACGCGGCGCGGCTTCCCGTGAACTGGAAGCTGGGCATCGAGGCGTTCGTCGAGATGTACCACGTCGTCCAGACGCACCCGCAGCTCAACATCCCGGGGATGAGGTACTCGTACCGCGAAGGCCAGCCCTTCGAGCCGTCCGGCTTCATCGACGCCGAGATCCAGTACCTGCGAATCATGAGCGACGGCATGGACGGGATGGTCCACGCCAACGACGTGCTCGTGGCCGAGGGGCTCCGAGACATCGAGCTGCCGGCCGACCCGAAGCAGGCGATCGCGACCTGGAACCGAACGCTCAACGACGCGGTGATGAGCTGGAACCGGGACCGGGGCGCTGACATCCCCGACCTCAACGATCTCGATGCACGAGGCCTCAACGACACCTTCTACCAGTGCTTCCCGCACTACTTCGTGCTGCCCATGTACAGCGGCGCCTCCTCGTACCGCTTCCGCCCGCTCGGACCGGAGGAGACGCTCATGGAGATCTGGTCGCTCGCGCGCTTCCCGAAGGGTCAAGAGCCGACGACACCCACGCGGCCCGAGCCATGGGATCCCGATGATCCACGTTGGCCGCCGATCCCGGCGCAGGACTTCTCGAACCTGCCGAAGCAGCAGCTGGGCCTCCACGCGAAGGGGTTCGAGTACATGCGCCTCTCGAGCGGGCTCGAAGGGCACATCTCGAACCTCCAGCGAACCATCGACGGCTTCCTCGCCGGTCTTCCCTACGAGCGGCTGCTGCCGGCCCTGCAGCTGGTCAACACGTCGCCCTTCGACAAGCCGATCGTCGACCTCGGCTTCTGACGTGAGCGCGCGGGCGTCGCATGCCGACGTCGTCGCGGGAATCGGTGCCGCAATCGCGGCGTACACGCACGCCCTCGACGACGGCAGGCCGGATGACGTCGTGGCGACGTTCTGCACCGACGGGTCGTGTGACATCCCGGGCCTCGGCGCGTACGAAGGGCGTGACGCGCTCCGCGAGGCTTATGCCGGATGGAAGCCGAAGCGACCGACGCGCCACGTCGTCGTGAACACGCTGGTCACCGACTGGGACGACGACGAGGCGAAGGCGACCAGCGACGTGATCGTCCTCGTGAAGGGCGACTCGAGCTGGGCGATCGCCGTCGTCGGCCGGTACCACGACACCCTCCATCACGACGGCGGCACGTGGCGCTTCCACCATCGCGCGGCAGAGTTCCTGACGTAGTCACTCGGCCGAGACGGGCTGTCGTTCGCCTTCGAGGTCCCCGAGGAAGCGCTCGACGAGGGCGATCGTCTCCGCATGACCGGTCGACATGTCGAGCGTCGCGTGCTCGAGGACGAG
>DATBSK010000096.1:0-9873 GCA_036559825.1 Acidimicrobiia bacterium
CGACGTCGCCGCGCGCGGCACCGCGTCGGATCTGCTCTGCTGGCTGCAGGGCCGCGGCGACCTCGCGCGCCTCGACGTGTTCGGCGAAGCGTCGTTGCTCGAACGCTGGCGCGAGGTCGCGACGTTCTAGATGACGGACGGCGGTTCGAGCGCGGCGCGCAGCACCGCGAGCACGTGCTCGCGCCGTTCGACCAGTGCTTCGGGGTTGATCGCGTCGTCGCCGAGCAGCGCGGTGATGAGCGCGGCGTCCGACAGGTACGAGAGCACCGCGCCGTATCCCGTGAGCAGCAGCTGGCCCGGGTCGTAGGGGCGGAGCCGGCCCGCGGCCATCTCCCCTTCGAGCCAGCCGCAGCCCTTCTCGAAGAGCGGGCGCAGGGCCGCCCCGAGCTCTTCGGCGAGGATCGGGCCACCGTCGAGCGCCTCGCGGCGCGCGAGCCGGACGAAGTCCGGGTGCTCCTCGAAGAACTGGAACGCGGCTCGGAGCACGCGCTCGACCTGGGACCATCCCTGCTGGACTTGGACGGTCGCGGCGTCGACGAGCTCGAACCACCGGTCGAAGGACTCGAGCACCACGGCCCGGTAGAGCGCCTCCTTCGAGGGGAAGTGGTGCAGGAGGCTCTGGCGCCGGATGCCGACGTCGTCCGCGATGTCGTTCAGGCTCGTGCCCGACGACCCGTCGGCGGCGAAGCGGCGCAGGGCGACCGCGAGGATCTGCTCCTTCGTGCCCGGGGGCGTCGGTCCGGTGCTCATCGCGGCTGCCGCTGCTCCTCGGGCTCGCGAGCCAGGATCCTGCCCGAGTCAGCCTACCGACCAGTCGGTAGTTATGCTGTCACGCGTGGGACCGTTCACAGCCTTCCACCCGGTCGTCGGGATCGTGGCCGGCCTGCTCGTGACCCAGGGCGCGATCTTCGCGACGACCATCTATCTGCATCGCGGGCTCGCCCACCGGGGGCTCACCGTGCACCCGGCGCTCGCCGTCGTCCTGCGCTTCTTCCTGTGGGTCTCGACGGGGATGCGGCCGCGCGAGTGGGCCGCGGTGCACCGCCGGCATCACGCAGCCACCGACACCGAGCTCGACCCGCACAGCCCTGCGATCGTCGGCTTCTGGAAGGTCCAGCTCGCGAACGCGGCGCTCTACCGCCGCGTCGCGCGCGACGGCGTCACGGTCGAGCGCTATGCCCGCGACCTGCCACCCGATCGGCTCGACCGCTGGTTCTTCGACCACGCGTTCCTCGGTCTCGCCTTCGGCATCACCTTCTTGATCCTCACGCTCGGCTGGTCGACCGGACTGCTCGCTGCCGCGGTGCACATGATCGCCTATCTCGGCTTGTCGGGCGCGATCAACGCGGTGGGTCACACGGTCGGCACGCGGCCGACGCCGAGCTCGGCGACGAACCTGCGCTCGCTCGCGCTCGTGACGGCGGGGGAGGGGTTGCACAACAACCACCACGCCGCGCCCACCTCGGCGCGCTTCTCGTTCCGGCGCAGCGAGATCGATCCCGCCTGGATCGTCATCCGCGCCCTCGACGTGCTCCGTCTGGTGACCGTGCGCCACCGCGAGCCGAAGTTCGCCGTCGCGCGCGGCGACGAAAGCACGCGCGCCGCGTAGACCGCCCTAGCCGGACGGCGCGAGCGCACGCACCGTCTGCAGCACGGTCTCACCGGAACCGAGGATCGCGGGCGCAGGCGTGGTCACGCCGTTGGCGCTGAACCGGGCGAGATGGGAGCGAATCTCGTCGTCGGTGCCGTGCACGATGAGCTCGTCGAGCAGCTGCGCCGGGATCGCCTCGGTCGCCGCCTTGCGATCCCCGGCCTTCCAGGCGTCCCACATCGGCTCGAGCAGCTCGCCGCGCCCGAGCCACTCGTGGAACTTCGCGTACACCGGGACGTTGAGATACGCCGCGATCGCGCGGCGACCCACGAGATCGACGAGGTCACGGTCGGTCGTCGGGAGCACGAAGATGCGAGCGACGATCTCCTTGGCCTCGCCCACGTGCGGCACGACCTGCCGCACGTCGTCGGCGGAGAGCCAGTTGATGATCGCCCCGTCACCCTCGGTGCCGGCGAGCCGGAGCATCCCGGGACGCAGCGCCGCGACGAGGATCGGCGGCATCTCCGGGACGTCGACGCCGAGCCGGAAGCCTCGCACCGAGAAGGTCTCGTATTCGTGCGTCACCTTCTCGCCGGCGAGCGCGGCGCGCAGGAAGCGGATCGTGTCGCGCACGCGATGGAACGGCTTGACGAACGGGATCGAGTTCCATTGCTCCACGATCACGTCGGACGACGTGCCGATGCCGAGCGCGAACCGGCCGGGCGCGGCCGAGCACATCGCGGCGACGCTCTGGGCGATCGTCGCCGCGCCGCGCGTGAAGGCCGGCACGATCGCGGTGCCGAGCCGCAGGCTCGGCGCCCAGGCGGCCGCGAGGGTCAGGGGTGTGAACGCGTCGTTCCCGCCGGCCTCGGCGCTCCAGACGTCGGTGTAGCCGAGGCGCTCGAGCTCCTCGTACCACGAGCGGTGCTCGTGGAGCGGGACGCCTTCGAAGGGGACGGTGATGCCGTGTCGCTGGGGGACGCTCATCGGTCTGCGCTCATCTCTCCGGCTCCTGGCGGGCTCTCGCTCATGGTTCCTGCCACTCCCGCACGATCGTCGACTGGCTCGCGGTCGCCAGCAGTGTGCCGTCCTCGGCCCAGAGGTGCACGACGCCGTGGCCGAAGCCGTCGGCCACCGCCTGCACGCGGATGTCCGCGAGCACCCACTCCGTCGGGTGCAGGCGGACCATGCGCAACGTGTTGTCGAGGCTGTTGCTCCGGGCGCGGCGTCCGCCGGCCTGGCTGATGCCGAACGGGACGTAGTCGCCCACGATGGCAAGCGTCGAGGCGGTCGCTTCGAGCCGATCGGGCAGCCGGACCCACAGCGCGCTGCGCCCGTCACCCGGGGTCCCGTCGAGCTCGTCGAACGGGCGCGCGTTCGCGAGCCGCATCTCCAGCCGGTCACCGATCGTGCCGACCTGGTGCGCAGGCAGGGGACGAGGCGGCGACTCGCCGATCGACGGCACGTCCGGGTGCACGGCCCACTCGCCGGACCAGTCGAGCGTGCGCCGGCCGAGTGCGGCGAGCACCGTGAAGATCTCGTCGCCGTCGACGTGCGCGAGCACTCTCGCCTGCGACGAGGTCTGGCCGCGGACCACTTCCTCGACGTCCAGCTCGACCACGGCAGGCGGGTATGCGAACTGGAGGAACTGGGCCGTGGCGCACACGACGGGACGGCCCGTCACCTGTTGGAGGGCTTCGATCGCGGCACCGAGGCCGACGCCGCCGAACAGTGCGCCGAAGCCCGAGCAGAGCTCGCGCACGACCGGGAGCCGCCACGTGAGCGGGTCGTCGGTGCGCTCGAGACCGAAGAACGTGAGCGCGTCCAAGAGCGCGGATGCTAAGGGCTGCGCGCTACGCGGCGTCGGTGGCGGCGACGGCCCATGCGCGCCCGTCGGTCTCGATCGCGAGGCGGAGGTGCCAGCCCGTCGACGGCTCGGCGGCGTCCCACAGGTACCACCGGTGGCTCGCGAGCGTCGCCGCGAGCAGCGAGCCGGGTGGTGGCCAGTCGTCGAGCGCGCGGGCCAGCGCGCCGACGAGCCACCACGCGCCGAACCGACCGGCCGCCGCGCCACGCCGGTGCCCGTGCGCGCCGCCGCTTGCCGCGGCCCACGCAACGTGCGCGAGCGCGTCCGGCGCAGTTACCTCGGCCACACGCGCGCGCCGCGGGCCGAGCGCGGCGATGGCTGCGAGCGCGTCGCCCTCGACGGCCGCGGCCTCGACGCGCCCGTTCGACTCCGTGGCCCAGACGCGCGCCGTGTCGGCAAGTGCCGCGGTCACGTCGTCCGGGTCGGCGCTTCGGGGGAGCGCGCGCAACGGGACGGACTCGAGCTTCGGGACGGATGGCGAGGGGAACTCGGCGCGATCGGGGTGGTACTCGGCGAGCGGGTAGCGGGGCTCCCAGGGTTCGAGCGTCCAGGGGAGCTCGAGCAGGAGCGGCCCCGACGGCGGCCGATCGCGCACGTCCTCGCCGCGCACGACGCACTCGTGGGCCGCGATCGTCGCCGGTGCGCCGGGTTGCACGTGCGGTCCGAGCTCGCGCCAGGAGTGTGACTGCGCCGCGACCTCTGGGAGCGGGCCCGGTGCGAAGCGTCCGCGCCCGTCGACGAGCATCGCCGCCGCGTACGGCGCCGGTGCCTCGAGCGCTAGCCGGTACGAGGCGCGCGATGCCGCGGGCCAGAGCTGGCGGCCCGTCTCGTGACTGCGCTCGCACGCGTCGTGGAGCGCGACGAGCGCGTCCCAGTCACCCTCGGCGCAGCACGTGTCGATGACGCGGAGCAGGTCGTCGAGATCTCCGCGGCGCACTGCGTCGTCCACGGCGTCGCGGTCCATCGCGCCATCGTCGCGGACGCCCGCCGTCCGGCGAGACGGGGCGATGCGGGCCCGGTCAGCACGGATGGCAGAATGGTTGGTCCCCGCGCTCCCTGGAGGTGTTCATGCGCCGTCTCGCGATCGTGATCGCCGCCGCGCTCGGCGTCGCCGTTCTGCCTGCACCGGCCGCGCTCGCGGGGCCCTCCGGTGGCAACGGTGGGGAGCCGACGCTCGATGAGACGTCCGGGCGTGCGCCCAAGCCGAGCGGTGACTACCGCGACACGATCGCCGACGCGGTGGCGGACATCCAGACGTACTGGGCCGACGAGTTCCCGATTCTGTACCACCGCAAGTACACGCCGATCCCGAAGGACCGGATCATCGCGGCTCGACCCGGGGTCAAGCTCCCGCCGTGTGGCGGCCGGCACGGGACCTACTCGGATGTCGAGGGGAACGCTTCCTACGTGGGTTGCCCCGGCAAGCCGTTCGTCGTCTACGACGACTTCCAGCTGTTCCCGGCGCTCGACCGCGACTTCGGCGGGCTCGCGGTGCCGCTCGTGCTCGCGCACGAGTGGGGTCACGCCGTCCAGGATCAGGCCCGGACCATCGACAACCGGATCATCCTGGTCGAGCTCCAGGCCGACTGCTTCGCCGGCTCGTGGCTCGCGCGCGTCGCGAACGGCGACGCGCCGCGCGTCTCGATCAAGTCCGGTGACCTCGACTCCGCCCTCGCAGCCTTCCTGAGCTTCCGCGACCAGATCGGCACGACGGAGGACAACACGCCGAACGCCCACGGCTCGGGCTTCGACCGCACGAGCGCCTTCCAGCAGGGCTTCGACGAGGGTGCGGACGCCTGCGCGCCCTACTTCGACAGCCCGCCGGTCATCGTCGAGATCCCGTTCACCGACGAGCAGGAGGCGGCGTCGGGCGGCAACGTCCCGGCCGACGAGGTGATCCCCGACGCGGTCGACATGCTCAACGACTACTACAGCCAGGTGGAGCCGGCGTACGTCCCGAAGTCGGTGGACGACATCTACTCGTTCGACCCCGACAAGAAGCGCGACCTCCCGAGCTGCGGCGGAACCGTCGCCGAGGCCAAGGACGTCGACAACCGCGTCTTCTACTGCGCCGAGGACGGCAACTTCGGCTTCGACGGGCCGTACCTCCAGCACGTCTACGACGACATCGGCGACTTCGGCGTCGCCGCGCTCGTCGCGAACCCGTTCGCGACCTACGTCCAGATCATCCAGCAGTTCCCTGGAGTCGACACCGCCGAAGACAACGCGGTGCTGGGTGCCGACTGCTACACGGGCGGCTTCGCCGCCGCCCTGTTCCGGGGCGTGCTGCTCGTCGATCCCGCCACCAACGACCCAAAGTTCACGCTCTCGCCCGGCGACCTCGACGAGGCGATCTCGGCGTACGTCGACTACACGCATGCCGCGACGGCGCGAGGGGCCGATCCCCGGGATCTGCTCGACGTGACCTTCGTCCGACTCCGCGCCTTCCGAGACGGCTTCCTGAACGGTTACCAGACATGCTCGAGCTACGGGACGCTCGCGCAGCCGTCCGGATGACGATCGCGTCGTCGTGAACGGGGCTGCCGTCGAGGTCGACGGCCTGGTGAAGAGGTTCGGCGACTTCACCGCGGTCGACGACGTCTCGTTCGCGGTCGAGCCCGGCGAGCTCTTCGGGTTCCTCGGCCCGAACGGAGCCGGCAAGACGACGACGATCAGCATCCTGTGCACGCTGCTGCGCCCGACCGGCGGCCGTGCCCAGGTCGCGGGCCACGACGTCGAGCGGAAACCGGCCGCGGTGCGCTCGAGCATCGGGCTCGTGTTCCAGGAGATCACGCTCGACGACTACCTGACGGGCGCGGAGAACCTGAAGTTCCACGCGGTGCTCTACGGGTGTCCGCCGGGGCAGGTGCGTGGGCGCGCCGCGCCGCTCCTCGAGATGGTCGGCCTCACCGATCGCGCCGATCAGCAGGTGCGCTTCTACTCGGGCGGCATGAAGCGACGCCTCGAGATCGCGCGAGGTCTGTTGCACGCCCCCCGGGTGCTCTTCCTCGACGAGCCGACGATCGGGCTCGATCCCCAGACACGCGTCCACATCTGGGACTACGTCGACACGCTCCGCGAGCGCGAGTCGACGACGATGTTCCTCACCACGCACTACATGGACGAAGCCGAACGCTGTGACCGCATCGCGATCATCGACCAGGGCCGGATCGTCGCGATCGACACCCCTGACGCGCTCAAGGCGTCGATCGGGGATGACGTCGTCACGGTCGTGACTGCCGACGACGAGACCGCGCTGGCGGAGGTGACCCGTGGGCTCGGCGTGAAGGGCGAGATCACCGACGAGGGCCTCCGGCTGCGCGTGCCGCGCGGCGAGGAGTTCGTCCCCAGACTGCTCGACAACGTCGGCGGCGTCGACGTCCGGAGCGTCAGCGTCCGCCGGCCGAGCCTCGACGACGTCTTCCTCGAGTACACGGGTCGTGACATCCGCGATGCCGAGGCAGGGGCCAACGACCAGTTCAAGATGAGCGGGATGACGCGAGGGTTCCGGCGGTAGCGATGGCCGACGCGACGCTCCCGAGACCCGTGCCCGCGGCGGTGCCCGCCGAGGTCCGCAGAGAGGGGCCGTTCGTCCGGAACGTGCGGGCGATGATGATGGTCTGGCGGCGCGACATCATCCGGCTGTTCCGGATGCCGACGCGCATCATCTCCGGCGTCGCGCAGCCGTTGCTGTTCCTCTTCGTGCTCGGGGCCGGCCTCGAGGGCGCGATCGGCGCGCAGGGCGCCGCCGGCGTCGACTACCAGCAGTACCTGTTCCCGGGCATCCTCGCGATGTCGGTGCTCACGTCGGCACTGTTCTCCGCGATCGCGATCGTCTGGGACCGCGAGTTCGGGTTCATGCGCGAGATGCTCGTCGCTCCGGTCACCCGCGGCACGCTCGTGTTCGGCAAGGCGCTCGGTGGCGGCTCGGTGGCCGTCGTCCAGGGGCTCGTGCTCGTCGTGGCCGCGCCGTTCGTCGGCGTGTCGTTCACGCTCGCGAGCTTCGTGGAGATGGTCGGGTTCCTCGTGCTCCTCGCGTTCTCGCTCACCGCGTTCGGGATCGTCATCGCCAGCCGCATGGAGCGGATGGAGAGCTTCCAGATGGTGATGGCGCTCGTGCTGCAGCCGATGATCTTCCTGTCGGGCGCGATCTTCCCCCTCACCGCGTTGCCCGACTGGCTCGCCGTCATCACGCGGCTGAACCCGGCGACGTACGGGATCGACGCGATCCGCAGGGTCGTTCTGCCGGCGGCGCAGCCGCTGACGATCTTCGACTGGGTCGTGCCGCTTTGGGCCGACGCGCTCATCACGCTCGGGTTCGGCACGGTGATGCTCGCGCTCGCGGTGCGGTTCTTCGGCAAGACGGAGTAGCGACTCAGCTTCGACCCCCGCGGACGAGCGTCCCCGCGAGTGCGCCGGTGTGCTCGCCCGCTTCCATGAACACCTGACCGTTCACGATCGTCACGTCGTAGCCCCTCGCGCGCTGGAGGAAGCGGCCGGCGCCGTGGGGGAAGTCGTGGGCGAACTCCGGCACGGGGAGTGCCAGCGCGTCCCAATCGATCACGTTGAGGTCCGCGAACGCGTGCTCGCGCACGATGCCGCGTTCGGCGATCCCGAACGTGCTCGCGGTGTCGGAGGTCAGCCGCCGGATCGCCTCCTCGACGGGCAGCGCCCCGCGCTCACGCGCCCAGTAGGTGAGCAGGTAGGTCGGCGCGCTGGCGTCCATCGTCTGACCGACGTGTGCGCCGGCGTCCGCGAGGCCGAGCAGCACCTCGGGCTCGGCGAGCATCTCGCCGATCGCGTCGACGCTCTGGTTGAGCAACGGCCATGAGAGCAGCAGCCGACCCTCGGTCTCGATCGCGAGGTCGATGAATGCCTCGACCGGCGCGACGCCGCGGGCGGCCGCCACGGCCAGGAGCGCGTCCTCGGGGCGGCAGTCGTAGCGCGCGAGCCCGTCCGGACCGTTGAGCACGTAGAACACGTCGAGACCGTCGCGGTCGTCGGCGGCCTCCGCGACCAGCTCGGCGCGCCGCGCCGGATCGCGCAGGGCGCGCACTCGTTCGTCGAGGGTGAGGTCACCGAGCGCCTTCCACGCCGGATGGCGGTCGAACGGCGTTCGGTGGGCGAGACCGGTGAGCACACCGATGAACCGCGGCGTCGTCTGCGGGCGGATCGCGGCGCCGCGCGCGTTGGCCGCGCGCGCTTCGAGGATCGCGTGCCGCCAATGCGTGCCCTGGTCCCAGGTGTGCGAGAGGTTGAAGGTGAGGGGCCGGCCGGCTCGCCTGCTCACGGCCTCCATCCAGGCGAGCTCGGCGTCGACGCGGGGCTCGGCCGGACCGTCGCCGTCGAAGCGGGGCGCAACCTCGACGATCCCGCGGCCATGGCGCGCGAGCACGCCGGCGAACGCGAGGAGCTCGTCGTCCTGCGCGAACGTCCCGGGCACGTAGCGCCGGTCCGGGACGCGGTGGCGCAGCGTCCGCGACGACGACCAGCCGAGCGCGCCCGCGGTGAGCGCTTCGTCGAGGAGCTCGCACATGCGCGCGAGCTCGTCGGGTTTCGGCCTCGCGTCCTCCTCGAGGCTCCGGTCGCCCATCGCGTAGTACCGGAGCGCGGTGTGGCCGACCATGCCGCCGACGTTGACGCCCAAGGGCGTGCGCGCGAGCCAGTCGAGATAGTTGCCGTAGGTCTCCCAGTCCCAGGGGAGGCCGTCGAGGATGCTGCGCGCCGGGATGTCCTCGACCGACTCCATCATCTCCGCGAGATACGTGTGGTCCTCGGCCCGAACCGGTGCGAACGTCACGCCGCAGTTGCCGATCACGACGGACGTCACGCCGTGCCAGCACGACGACGAGCCGATCGGGTCCCAGGCGAACTGCGCGTCGAGGTGCGTGTGGATGTCGACGAAGCCGGGCGTCACGAGGCGCCCGGCGGCGTCGATCTCGCGTCGCCCCCGTTCGGCCACGGCGCCGACCTCGACGATGCGCGCGCCGTCGACGGCAACGTCGGCCCGCCGTCCGGGCGCACCGGTCCCGTCGATCACGACACCGTCGCGGATCACGAGGTCGTGGGGCACGCGCCGACGGTAACGGCTCGCGTCGACGGGCCGCTCGCTACGATCTGACGGCCCGTCAGATCGCAAACGGAGACAGCCGCGCGCATGGCTCCCGAGATCCCACTCATCGTGAGCGTCGACGACCACGTCGTCGAACCGTCCCACGTGTGGGAGCAGTGGCTGCCGGGGCGCTTCCGCGACCGGGCGCCGCGCATCGAGCGCAAGGGCATCGCCGGCATGCGCCACGTCGGCGGCGGGACCTACGAGCTCGAGTTCGACGACGCCGCGCCGCAGGCCGACTGCTGGGTCTACGAGGACGTCGTGTACCCGCACAAGCGCCACGTCGCCGCGGTCGGCTTCGAC
>DATBSK010000097.1:0-2708 GCA_036559825.1 Acidimicrobiia bacterium
CGACGTCGCCCTTGGCGTGGACGCGCTCGACCTCGACGCCGGTGGGGACGAGTCGGACCACCCACTCCCCTTCCACATCGGTGCAGTGGAAGTGCAGGCTCTCGCCCTCCCCCGTGGGAGGAGCCCGCCACGGGGTGTTCCCGACGATCTCGAACCACTCGTCGATGCCGTCGGCAGCGAGCGCGGCGTCGATCGGCTGCGGGGCACCCGTCGCGGACTCGGCATCCACACGGTGCATCGCGGTCTCGTGCGCTTGGCGCCGCTGCCAGAAGCCGATCGTGCTCGGCGCCATCCAGGTCCACGCAGGGTCGTCGGCCGGTCGTTCGAGCGCGGCCACCAGCTCGGCCGCGCCGACTCGTACCCACGCGGCTCGCCCGCGCGGCGGGGGGATCTCGACATCCGGTGCGGCGTAGCCCGCGTCGGGCGAGCGGGTCGTGTTGCTGGCCGCCCAGCGGTGCACTCGGCCGATGTGCGCGAGCAGCTCAGCGACGTCCCAGTCCGGGCACGTCGGCACGCGCGCATCGAGCCCCGCCGCCTCCGCGGCGTCGACGAGCACGCGTGCGTTGTCGCGGATCGCGGCGAGGTACGCGGCGGGATCGAGCACGGTCGCCTCCATCTCCCGAGACTAGAAAAGGGCGGGGTCGGGCTCGACGGGTTTCACGAGCTCCGGGCCCGCGTTGTCGGCGGAGTTCACGGCCGGGCTCACCGGCCAGAGCTCGAGCTCGTCGTCGGGCGCCGGGACGAGCAGGCTCGCGAGCCCGGCAGCGTCCCCGTTCTCCGGATCGAGCCACGTCGCCCATGCCGACTCGGGCAGCATGACGGGCATCCGGTCGTGGATCGGCGCCAGCAGCGCGTTCGGCTCGCCGGTGACGATCGCACACGAACGCAGCCAGCCCTCGGAAGCACCCTCCACCTCGAGGTCGTCGGGCACCTTCCAGACCGACCAGAGCCCTGCGAACGCCATCGGCTCGCCATCACGCCGGTGCACGAACATCGGCTGCTTCCTCGGCCGGCCCTTCGGGGTGGACGCGGGTCCGACGACCTTCCACTCGTAGAAGCCGTCCGCCGGGATGAGGCAGCGCCGCTTGGCGAAGGACACCTTGTAGGCCGCCTTGTCCGCGAGGCCTTCGGCGCGCGCGTTGATCATGCGGTCGCCGATCGTGGGATCGGTCGCCCACGACGGGACAAGTCCCCACCGCACGCGCGAGAGCACGCGACGCTCGTCGCGCTCGCGCACGATCATGATCTGCGCGCGTGGCGCGACGTTGTAGTCCGGCTCGAACCCGTCGTCGCCGATGGACACGTCATCGACGCCGAACCGATCAGCGAGCAACGCGGGCGAGGACGCGCTGACGAAGCGGCCGCACATGCGACCAGCCTCGCGCGGTCGCCTCAGTGCTGCGGCCGGTCGCGCACGCGCCAGACGAATCGCAGTCCGGACCAGATCTCGTCGATGGCCGCCACCTTGTTGTCGACGAGGCCGTTGGCGAGTCCGATCTCGCGCACTGGGTTCTCACTCAGGTCCGTGGCCACGCCCGAGGTGCGCTTCGGCCACGCGATCCACAGGCCACCGTCGGGCTCGAGCCGACGTTGCAACGTCGGGAAGCGACGTGCGAGCTCGGCACGGCGCGTGACGAAGAACACGACGACGTCGAGCCACCCGCGCGCCTGACGCCGCAGCACGACCCCGGCGGGCAGCTCGAGCCGCTCACAGAACCCGTTCGGCGACGAGACGACGGCGACCCGGCACCCCGCTGCGATCCCGAGCTTCTTCGCGAGGGGGGTGCCCGAGTAGCCCGCCATCGGCTTCACGTTCGCCGCGCGGCCGGCCGGACGTCAAGGGCGCGACCGGGCGTAATCTCGTGAGCAGACCGACATCGCGACGAAAGGCACCACCATGGCCATCACGCTCGGCGACGAAGCCCCCGACTTCACCGCGGAGTCCACCGAGGGCACGATCAAGCTCCACGACTACCTGGGCGACAGCTGGGGCGTCCTGTTCTCGCACCCCAAGGACTTCACGCCGGTCTGCACCACCGAGCTCGGGCGCGTGGCTGCGCTCAAGCCCGAGTTCGACAAGCGTGGCGTGAAGGTCATCGGCCTCTCCGTCGACGCCACGACCGACCACGAGGCGTGGGCGAAGGACATCGAGGAGACGCAGGGCACTGCGCCCAACTACCCGATCATCGGCGACAGCGACTTCAAGGTGTCGAAGCTGTACGGCATGCTGCCGGCGAGCACGTCGGGCGACCCGAAGAAGCGGACGCCTGCGGACAACATGACCGTCCGGAACGTCTTCATCATCGGGCCCGACAAGAAGGTCAAGATGATCCTCACGTACCCGATGACCACGGGTCGCAACTTCGACGAGATCCTCCGGGTCATCGACTCGCTCCAGCTGAACGCCAAGTACGCGGTCGCGACGCCGGCGGACTGGAAGCAGGGCGACGACGTGATCATCACGGCCGCGGTCAGCGACGAGGAAGCCAAGACGAAGTTCCCCAAGGGCTGGAAGGCACCGAAGCCCTACCTGCGCATCACCCCCCAGCCCTAGCGACGCCGAACGCGACGCAGCACGCGAACCGGGCCGCGTCACGGGGGGTGCCCAGCGGGCGGGGGGCTCGCACCGGGGCTTCGGACATCGCTTCGCCGCGCCGCTGCTCCGCAGCGCCGGCGGCTCAGCGAACTCGCACGGCGCGACCCCCCGC
>DATBSK010000098.1:0-5675 GCA_036559825.1 Acidimicrobiia bacterium
GTTGTAGCGACGGCACGCGCCGAGCGCGCCCGGGGTGTCGAGCCGAAGCTCCCGGAGCACGGTGTTCGGGAAGAGGAGCTGGCGGTCGATGCCCATCGTGTCGAGCGCGTCGACGCGGTCGCGGGCGTCGAAGGCGCCGAGGGCGCTGATGCCCTTGATCGACCACGTCTCGTCGCGGGCACGCGCCCGCGCGGCGCGGTCGTCATCGGACCCGTAGTACCGGCTCAGCGCCTCGATGATCCAGCTCGCGCCTGCGTCGCCGACGATCTCCCGCATGACGTCGGGCTCCATGTAGAGGTGCCCGTCGCAATCGAGCATCTCGCCCCAAAAGGTGAACGTGTCGGCGATCGCCATCCGTGAGTCCTCGGCCACCGCGATCACGCGGGGAGCTTCAACACCTCGGCCGCATTGTCGCGCAGGAACCGGGGCCAGACCTCGTCCCGGAGCTCGACGCCGTCGAGCTCCTCGAAGATGCGTGACAGCTCGAACCCCCACGGGTAGTAGCTGCCGAACATGATCTTCGCCGCGCCTCGGGTGTTCGCGTACCGCACGATCGCGGGCGGGTAGTGCTTCGGCGCGAACGCGGTCGTCGAGTAGAAGAGGTTCGGCCACTTGAGGAGGAGCTTCACGGTCAGGTCGACCCACGGCTCGCAGCCGTGGCGGAACACGAACCGGAGCTCGGGGAAGTCGTAGCAGACCTCGTCGACGAGCCCCGGGTGCTGGCTGGCGGCAGGCACCCGAGGGCCCGGGACGCCGCCCTGCACGAACACCGGAACGTCGAGCTCGACGCACCTCTCGTAGAGGGGGTACGCGCGCCGGTCGTTGATCGGCACCGGTGGTGTCTTCCCCGCGGGGAAGAACTGCGCCGCGATCACCCGGCGCGCGCGCACGGCGTCCTCGAGCTCACGGAGGGCAGCTACGCCGCGGTTCGGATCGACCTCGAGGCTCCCGAACAGGCGGTCGGGATGCTCGGCGAGCGCGCGCGCGTGCAGGTCGTCGCCGAGGGTGACCGGCACGAGACCGCGCGCGATGCGGAACCGGTCCATCTCGGCGAGGAGCAGCTCGATGTTGTCGGGGGCGCGCTGCATCTCCGGCGTGTCACCGAACAGATACGACGCGGGGTGCCCGTCGCGCCGTTCGGTCGTCGGGAGGCCGATCATCGTGTCGATCACCTCGATGCCGCGCGGCATCGCCATCGCGCTCTCCTCGGTTCGACGCCGACGCTACTGGTAGGGTCCCGCGGGTGAGCAGCCGTGGTACCGCTGTGATCGTGGGCGTCGGTGTGATCGCGCTCGCCGTGGGTGTCGGTGTGGGTGCGCTGATCTGGTCGGGCGACGACGACGAGACGGTGGCGACGCCGCGCTCGCTCCGGCCGAGCAGCGGCGCGCAGGCGGGTGGTGGCTCCGGTGGGAGCACGCAGCAGGGCAGGATCCAGGCGAGCGCCGGAGTCGCGGACGAGCAGGAGCAGCCGACTCTCGTGACGAGCGACGCTCAACCCGAGGTGACCCAGAGCCAGTCGGGCGGGAACTCCGAGAACAGCTACCACTGGCACTGGAACATCAAGGCCGGGAACATCCTCCTCCTGCCCGACTTCAGCTGCCCGAGCAGCACTCCCTACATCAAGACCAACGGCACCTACCGGACGCCGAACCGGCAGCCGGACGTCAAGGCGTGGCACATCGCGGACGCGGTCGTGAATGCCTCGAGCGGCGTGGGCTACGGGTCGTTCAACACCGTGAAGACCACGAACGACAACGACGGCTTCCAGATCCTCACCGGGTGGCCCAAGGGCGACTTCTGGCAGAACAACATGTGGGCGCCGGCCTTCGACGACGGCACCGCCGACCTGTACGTGACCTGCACGAGCAGCAGCGCGCACGACGACACCGCGTGGGCGCTGCCCAGCTACGGGCCGGGCGCCGCGTTCACGTGGGGTTACCACTGACGATCTCCGCCTAGACGCGCGCGAGGGCTGCGTCGGGGAGTCCGTGATGCGACTCGATGACGACATGCGGCGGGTGGTCCGGGACCAGCGCCTCGGGTTCGTCGCGACGGTCTGTCCCGACGGCACGCCGAACCTCTCGCCCAAGGGCACGACCATCGTCTGGGACGAGGAGCACCTCGTCTTCCTGCACCTCCACTCGCCGGGGACCGTCGCCAACCTCGCTGCGAACCCGGCGATCGAGATCAACGTCGTGGACCCGATCGTGCGCAAGGGGTACCGCTTCAAGGGCCGCGCCGAGGTGCTCACCGAGGGTGAGCGTCACGACGAGATCGTGCGCTGGTTCCACGAGGAGCGGGGAACCGTCACGTCGCGCATTCACGCCGTCGTCTGGGTTCGTGTCGAGTCGGCCGCCCCGCTCGTGTCGCCCGCATACGACGGCGGAGCCACGGAAGCCGAGATCATCGAGCAGTGGCGCGAGCATCACCTGGGTCTCGCACGGACGCGAGCGCCGGAGGACTGATGGACCCATCGCTCTCGCTCGAGGCCCTCGCCGCGCTGACGGACGAGCCGGTCGCCGAGCTCCGCCGGTGGCAGGAGATCGGCCTGCTGCCCGACGGTGACACCGGGCTCCCGTCGGCCGTCGCGGAGCGGGTCCGGCTCATCCAGTTCGCGCGCCGGAGGGGGGTCACGCCCGACGAGGTCGCGAGCGTGTGTGCCGAGCAGGGCGACCTGCTCGCGAGCTACGTGGCACAGCTCCCGGTGCCGGTGCGCACGTCGTACAGCGACCACGACCAGATCGTCGAGGGCACCCACCTCGATCCCGGCTTCGTCGATCGGATCGCGCTCGTCGCCGGGCTGCGCGAGCAGGCCGGTGCCTACCCCGAGGACCTCGAGGCCCTGCACTCGATGACCACGGCGCTCGAGCTCGGCTTCCCCGAGGAAGCGATGCTCCAGCTGGTGCGGGTCGCGTCCGCGTCCTTGAACCGCGTCGCGGAGGCTGCCAGCCGGCTGTTCCACTTCTACGTGCACGAGCGCATGCGAGCCGACGGGCTCCGCGGCTCCGTGCTCGCGGATGCGACGAACGCGGCTGCCGGTCCGCTCGCCGAGCTGCTCGAGCCCATGGTGCTCTACTTCTTCCGCAAGGGATGGGAGCGAGCGATGCGCGAGGACCTCGTGCTCCATCTGCGCGAGGAGGCCCGCGATCCGTCGGCGGTCCCGGGTGAGCTGGAGCGCACGATCCTGTTCGTCGATCTCTGCGGCTTCACGCCGTTGACCGACGCGATGGGCGACGCGTCCGCCGCCGACGTGCTCGAACGCTTCTCGGACATCGTCCGCGAGGTCGCGACCGACCACGACGGCGAGATCGTGAAGCAGATCGGCGACGCGTTCATGCTTGTGTTCCCCGACGCGGCGAACGCAGTCCACGGCGCGATCGAGCTCAGTGCTCGGGTCGACGACGACCCCGACCTCCCGGCCATCCGGATCGGCGTGCACGCGGGCACGGTGCTCTACCGCGATGGCGATTACGTGGGCGGCAACGTCAACATCGCGGCTCGCGTCGCGGCGAGCGCGGCGCGCCACCAGCTGCTCCTGACCGGTGCGGTGCGCTCGCAGCTGAAGTCCGACGACGTGGAGCTCCGCTCCCTCGGGCCGTCCGCGCTGAAGGGCATCCGTGGAGAGATCGAGCTCCTCGAGGTACGGCACGACCGCGCGTGATGGCGTCCCGCATCGCCGGGTGGGAATCTCGGTGGTGCGATACCGAGGTCAGCGCAGCGCGCTGACCTCGGTACTCACTCCCACGGCTCGAACAAGCCTTCGAACTCGAGCTTGCCGTCACGGACCCGGCCGTACAGGAGCCAGTCGCCGCGGAACATGCCGTGCTCGTAGGGCGAGCATGCGATGTGCGTGCGGGGACCGCCGGTCGCGCTGGGCATGAAACGGATCGACTCCAGACCGGTCTTGAGTCCTGGTCCGCTGAGGATCGGAGCACGGAACAAGCCCTCGACGAGTACGCGCGCAGTGTCGTAGGCGAGGACCGGGATGGCGTTCGGCCACAGCGGCGGATCCTCCCCGTGCGCGGCGACGAAGTCGTCGTGGAACCTCCCTGCGAGCACGTTCGATGGGTCGTACTGGTCGATGCCGACCCAGCCTTCGAAGAGGTCGAAGCCGACCAGGTACCACATGAACGCGGTGCTCATGATGCGAGGTGGGTCCCAGGCGAGCTCGTCGAGCGCGCGCCGCAGCAAGCCCTTGGCGGCCAGCATGCCGTAGCCCATGTAGGCGAGCGCGTCGGCGCTGACCTGGCGAAGGTTGTCGAGGTTCTCGGCGAGGTTCTGGGGAGTCTGGCTCACCGTCTCGACCGCTGCGATCGCCACGCCACGACGGCGACATTCCTGACGGAAGAACCGGAAGTACTCCTCGCCGTTCGGCGAGATCTCGCTCAACACCGCGACGCGCGTGTGACCCTGCTTGACGAGCCATGCCACGACGAGCGCTGCGTCGCCGCCCACGTCACCGTTACCGAGGCGGAAGCAGTACTCACCTTGGAGACGCTCCGTGCCTGCCCACGAGATCAAGGGCACGTGCAGCTCGTTGGCCAGCGGCGCCACGGTGATCGCGTTGTCCGAGCTGTACGCGCCTGCGACACCGATGCAGCCTTCGTCGACGAGCAACCTGAAGCCGTCGGTCGCGTTCTTCGCTGAGCCGTTGGGCAAGCCGTTCTCGTCGTGGAGGACGAACTCGTATGGTCGATCCAGCACGCCCGACTCGATGGCCTGGTCGAACGCCAACTGATGGATCTTGTCGTAGCCGCCGCCAGGGCCGTCGAGGCATGCGCCGAGCCAACCGATCTTGATGGGATCCACGCCGCGATTCCTCCCTCTGCGTACGTGTCGACATTGTCAGCCGCGGGATAGCGTCGCCCGTCGTCGATCTCGTCGGATGAATCAGGGCAGATCATGCCGGATGTGCTGAGCGGGTTTCGCGTCCTCGACGTGTCGACGCACGGCGTCGTGCCGATCGCCGGCAGCGTGCTGGCGTCGTGGGGCGCCGACGTCGTCAAGATCGAGGACCCCGAGCACGGCGACATCATGCGCGGCGGCACCGTGTGGGGAGTGCCCCCGCCCGAAGGTGGCTCTTGCCACCTGTACCACATCTTCAACCACGGGAAGCGCAGCGCGGCGATCAACCTCAAGCACGAGCGTGGCCACGAAGCGCTGCTCCGGCTCGTGGACACGAGCGACGTGTTCCTGACCAGCTTCCTGTCCCCCGTGCGCCGGCGACTCGGCATCGACGTGGACGACATCAGGGCGCGTCGGCCCGACATCGTGTACGCCCGCAACACGGGACGCGGGACGAAGGGACCTGAAGCAGAGCTGGGCGGGTTCGACGCGACGTCGTTCTGGTCGCGCGCCGGTCTGGCCGCCGCCACGTCGGCGCCCGAGCAGGGGCTGCCGACGGCCATGCCGGCCCCCGCGTTCGGTGACAGCCAGACGGGGTTCGCGCTCGCCGCGGGCGTCGTCGCCGCCCTGCTGCACCGCGAGCGAACGGGTGCGGGCACGGTGGTCGACACGTCACTGCTCAACACCGGCATGTGGTCGATGCAGACGGCGATCGTGACATCGACGATGTTGGGTGCGGAGGAGCTGCGCCGTCCGCCGCGCGGTTCCGGCGCTCCGCTGGTGAACTCGTATCGAACGAGGGACGGGCGACACGTCCACCTGTGCATGGA
>DATBSK010000099.1:0-9445 GCA_036559825.1 Acidimicrobiia bacterium
CAGGGCGCGGTCGTCTACGTCCCGAATGTGGTGGAGCCGTCATCGCTGGTCGGCGGGTTGGATGCGGTGGCGGTGCCGTCGATGTTCACGACCGATCCGACGTCGGGACTCCAAGGTGAGATCCTCGAGGCCTACCGGGACAACGGGCTGCTGGTGCGCCAGGACGGGTTCTTGTTCCACCAGGGTTTGCGCCCCGACGCCGAGGACAGCTGGCCCGATGGTGTGGAGGGCTCGTTCAACTACGGGGTGAGCTACTTCCAGGACCACGCCGGCGCGCTGGCGGTCAACAAGGCCTACGAGGACACGGTGCTCGGCACCGGCGACCACCAGCTCAAGCTGCCGCCCGAGCTCACCCGCCAGGGCATCGTCGCGTTCGAGCCCGCCGCGCCCCGGGGCGCGGGGCTGGTGACCCAGATCTGGTTCGCGACCAAGGGCAACGCGTTCCTGGCCATCGCCGGCACCGGCAAGCTCCCCCTCGGCGCCTCACGCCCCGACCAGCTCGAGCTGTTCCACACGCTCGAGGGCGCGCTCGAGCGCGAGAAGCCCGAACCCGGTCCCCCGCTGACCGAGACCCAAGCCGCGACCGACTACACCGACGCCGTGAAGGCCGTCAATGACAGCGCGCCTGCGTTCCGCACCGACGCGGCCGCCTGGAACGGCACCACGACGAACCAGCAAGCAGTCGCGGCCGCCCAACCCCTCGCCCAGGCGTTCGACGCCGTCGAGTCGAAGCTCGTGACAACTGCCGGTCGCTACCCTCCGGCGCGCCCGCAGCTGCTCGGCACCGTCGCCAACGTCGCGGTCCTCGAGGCCGACCTCGCCGACCTCGCCCGCCTCGACCGCATCGGCGTCCCCGCCTGGCTCGCGCGCTACGACACCGACCTCGCCCACCTCACCACCGCATCCAACCAGCTCCGCACCACCCTCGGACTCCCCCCAACCCGGTCCTGAACGCAGATGCTCGAGCGGGCCGCGCGCGTCAGCGGTGCGGTGCCCAGCGGAAGCGGCGGACGGCGACGAGGAGGCCGAGCGCCGTCCACGCCGCGACGACTGCGAGGTGCCATCCGACGTCGCCGCTGCCGGGGATGCCGAAGGCGTCCATGTTCGCCAGCAGCAGGTGTCGGATCGGGAAGAGGTCGGCGACGCGCGCCACCCACGAGTCGTCGCTGACGTACTGGAAGACACCCGAGACGAACATGAGCGGCAGCATCGTCGCCCAGACCACGGGGTCGACCGCCTCGACCGACGTGACGAACGTCGACATCGCGGCGCCGAGCGCGGCGCAGCACGCGGTGCCGAGGGCGACGACGGCGAGGAACAGTGGCCAGCTCGTCGGGAGCGCCACGTCGAAGAACGTCGCGGCGATCACCAGGAGCAGCGAGAGCGTCAGCAGCACGACCGTCACCGCGCTGACGACCTGGCCGGCCACCATCGCCCACGCGGGCATCGGTGTCGTGCGCAGCCGCTGGTAGATCCCCGTCTCGCGTCGCCACGTGATGCGCGCCGCCAGGTTGCCGTACGAGGCGCCCGCCACCGTGAAGATCGTCATCCCGACGAGGAGGTAGCGCGCGTACGCGACGTGCAGCGCGTCGATGCTTCGGTCGTTCAAGGTGAAGATCACCAGCATCATCACGGGGAGCAGCACGGTGAAGAAGGCGGCCTGCGGGATCCGCCAGAACGTGCGCTGGTCGTACCGAAACGTTCGCGCCACCAAGGCCACCATCACGCCGTCACCTCGAGGTAGATCTCTTCGAGCGATGGCGGTGTCACCTCGAGGCCGGCGAGCTCGTGGCCTTCGCGCACCGCCCAGCTCGTCAGCTCGAGCAACGTCGCGGTCGGATCCGACGTCGTGATGGTCCAGCGGACGCCGTCGTCCGCGACGGCGACCGGGAGGTCGCGAACGGCCACGCCGCCGATCGGGAAGAACGTCAGCCGGCTCGGCGCGGTGTGCCGGTCGCCGAGGACGCCGGGAGGTCCGTCGGCGACGACGCGGCCCTGGGAGAGCACGACGACGCGGTCGGCGAGCGCCTCGGCCTCGTCGAGGTAGTGCGTGGTCAGCACGATCGTCTTCCCGAGCGCTCGCAGGCCGACGATCGCGTCCCACGCCTGGTGGCGTGCCGCGGGGTCGAACCCGGTCGTCGGCTCGTCGAGGAACACCAGCTCCGGGTCACCGGCGAGCGCGAGCGCCATGTCGATGCGTCGCTGCTGGCCCCCGGAGAGGCGTCCGACCCGTTCGTCGCCTTGCGCCGCCAGCCCGACGAGGTCGAGCAGCTCGTCGGTCGCCCGGGGCGCCGGGTAGAAGCCGCGGTGCAGGTCGAGGAGCTCACGGCAGGTGAGCATCGTCTCGACGCCACCCTGCTGGAGCACCACGCCGATCCGCTCGCGCAACCCGCGCTCGCCCCGCGCGGGGTCGTGGCCGAGCACCGAGACCTCACCCGCGGTGCGGGGCGTCAGGCCCTCGAGGATCTCCACCGTCGTCGTCTTGCCCGCACCGTTCGGGCCGAGGATCGCCACGAGCTCACCGCACTCGACCCGCAGGTCGATCCCGACGAGGACCTCGCGGTCTCCGTAGCGCTTGCGGAGGTCCTGGACGTCGATCGCCACCATAGATACACTATGAATCTGAATACGCCGCGTATGTCAAGAGCGGAATCGAGGGAGCGGACTCGGCAACGGCTGCTGGAGTCGGCCCACGCCGTCTTCGCCGAGCGGGGCTTCGGACCCGCCACCGTGGAGGAGATCGCCGAGCGGGCGGGGTTCACGCGGGGCGCGTTCTACGCGAACTGGGCGGACAAGGCCGAGATCCTCTGGGAGCTCGTCGACGCCGAGGCGGCCGCAGCCTTCGACGAGCTGGGTACGGCGCTGGAGGCGGCCGAGCTCGGCAGCAAGCTCGCCGTGGTGCAGTCGTGGTTCGACCGCCGGCTCCAGCCCCGGCCCCTCCAGCTCGCGTTCAACGAGCTCGTGCAGCAGGCTGGCCTGACGCCGGAGGGCCGCAAGCGCATGGCCGCTGTCTTCGACAGCGAGCGGCGCGCGGTCGTGCGGGTCATCCGTGAGGTCGAGGCCGAGGTCGGCGTCGAGCTCCCGATCCCGGTCGAGCACTTCGCCGCGATCGCGCACGCGATCGGATCGGGCCTGATGCAGCAGCATCTCGCCGATCCCGACGCCGTGCCGAGCACGCTGTTCGGCGACGCCGAGGCGTACCTGTGGTTCGGCGTCCTGGCCGCGATCGCGTCGCCGGACTTCACGCCCCGAAGCCCGTTGCGGGAGCGCTCCAAGCAGGAGGACGCGCCGAGCGCGACCATCTGAGTCCCGCGAGGCGGGGCATGGCCGCCGGGTGCGCTATCCGACCTTCGGGTTGCCGCCGGGCCAGCTGACGTGGAGCAGGTGGATGCTGCGCGCGCCGTCGGGGTAGCCGACGTCCGGTGACGTCCACGAGTGGAAGGCGAGCCAGACCACCCCGCCCGCGTCGACGAACGGAGTCTGGCCACCCGGTCCGCGTGCGCCCCCGCGGCTGCCGAGCACGGGAGTGGAGTACACGCGGCTGCACGGACCGAGCGGCCCGTTGCATCTCGCGACACCGACCACGTAGCTGCCGTCCTCCCAGGCGCCCGCGGAGTAGAAGAGGAAGATGCCGGAGGGCGACCACCAGAGCGTCGGGCCTTCGATGCGCGGCAGCTCCCAGCCGCCGCCGTTCGTGAGCAGCGTGCCCTCGCTCAGGAGCGTCGTGCCGTCGCCGCTCAGCTGCGCGGCGTGGATGATCCCACCGAAGATCTCGGTCTTGTAGGTGAGGTAGCGCTTGCCGTTGGTGTCGACGAACGGGCTCGGGTCGATCACACCACCTTCACCGTCTCGGCAGTACGGCGACTTCGCGTCGGTGAACGGGCCGTCGGGCGACGACGCGACCGCCACGCCGAGGCAGTGCTGGTTGCTCGCCTTGCTGCGGGCCGCGTACCACATGACGTACTGGCCGCCGACCTGGATGACCGACGGCGCCCACTTGTCGAAGTACTTGGACCACGGCGAGAACGTGTTCGGGTCGACGGCCGTGCCGTCGGGCCAGGTGTCGGCGTCGCTGCCGTCGATGCCGGCCATGTGCCAGTGCGTCAGGTCGGACGAGCGCCAGACCGGCACGGGGTTGTAGAGGACCATCGTCGAGTACGCGTAGTAGCAGGCGCCGGGAGCGACGCCGCCGTTGTCGGCCGCGCAGAACGACGGGTCGACGCGCAGCACGAACGGGTCCGGGGCGTCGATGACCGCCCACGAGTCGGCGCCGGGCGTCGGGTCGGCGTTCGTGTCGCTCTGCACCGGCCCGGTGCTCGAGCCGCCCGGCGCCGCCGGCAGCCCCGGTGCGCCCCCGCCACCCCCGCCACCGCCGCCCGCGGGCGGCGGCTGCTCGGCGACGGGCACGCACGCGGCGAGCGCCAGCGCGCCGACGACGACGAGCACAGGGAGGAGGAGGCGACGTGGCATGGCAAGGGGGAGGGTCGAGCTGGGGGAGGAGTGGCCATTGTTGGGCAAGATCCCAGCGACGTCAACAGGGTCGTCCCACCCACCTCTCGGGGCCCTCAGGCCTCGTAGAACACCCGTTCCACCTCCACGGCCTCGCTCGCTGCGGGCGGGGATACCCCGCCCGCGGGCGCTCGCTCGGCTGCTGACGCCCGGCGCGCGTCAGGCCTCGTAGAACACCCGTTCCACGACTCTCCGTGCTCTGCGGGTGAGGCGCCGGTAGTCGTCGCGCAGCTCGGCCTCGGGCCGGTGCAGGTACCCGAGGAGCTGGGCCACCCGGCGACCCTCGACGCCGCCCGGCAGCGCATCCGCCACCCTTCCGGTCACGAGATACCCGGCGTTGCGGGCGCGCTCGCAGAAGACGTACGCGGCGCGCAGGACATCGCCGTCGTCGCGGTCGAGCGCACCCGCCGTGACGAGCTCGTCGATCGCGGCCGTCGTCGACGGCTCCCGGATCTCCGAGTGGCGCGCGCCGTGCATCAGCTGGAGCAGCTGCACCGTGAACTCGACGTCCGTGAGACCACCGCGCCCGAGCTTGAGGTGGAACTCGGGGTCGTCGCCTGCGGGGATCCGCTCGCGCTCGACGCGCGCCTTGATGCGGCGGATCTCGCGCGCGTCCTCCGCGGGGAACGGGTCGCGGTACACGAACGGCTCGATGAGCGAGAGGAACATCTCACCGACCGCCCGATCACCCGCGACCAGTCGCGCGCGTAGCAGTGCCTGGAGCTCCCACGGCTGCACCCAGCGCTCGTAATACGTGCGATACCCGTCGAGGGAGCGGGCCAATGGACCGTTGCTCCCCTCGGGTCGCAGGCGCGCGTCGATCTCGAACGTCTGCCCCTCCGCGGTCGTCGCGCCGATCTCGGCGAGGAGCGCGGTGGCCGTCCGCTCCGCGTGCGCGAAGTCCGACGGTGTCCTGCCGTCGTACACGAACAGCACGTCCACGTCCGAGGCGTACGACAGCTCCTCGCCGCCGAGGCGACCGAGGCCGATCACCGCGAACGGCGGCGTGTCCTCGTGCTCGAGCAGCAAGGACGCGAGCGCCGCCTCGATCGACGCCTCGGCGAGGTCGGCGAGCTCGCGCGCGGTCACCTCGACGGGCGCGAGCCCGAGCACGTCGCGGGCGCCGATCCGCAGCAGCTCCCGGCGCTTGAAGCGGCGCAGGCCGGCCCGCCGTGCCGAGCGGTCGGCCCGCCAACCGAGCGTCTCCAGCGCGGCCTCGCGGAGCTCGTCGCGCGAGCGCTGGCCGACGAGCCACGCGTCGTCACCGATCAGCTCCACCACCTCTGGCTGGCGGAGCAGCGCGTCACCGACGACGCGGCTCGTCCCGAGGATGCGGCAGATGCGCTCGGCCGCGCCCGGCTTCTCGCGGAACGTCGTCGCGAGCGCAGCCGACCGCGTCGGGCCCTCGGCGAGGCGCCGCAGCTGCAGCAACCCGAGATCCGGGTCGGGTGTGGCCGAGATCCAGTCGAGGATCACGGGAAGCAGCTGCTGCATGACGCGCGAGCGGCGCGTCAGACCGTGCGTGAGCTCACGGAGCGCGGCGCGTGTCTGCGCCGTGTCGACGAAGCCGAAGGCGGCCAAGCGCTCCTCCGCGGCTTCGACCGGGAGCGGACCGGCGCCCGCGAGCGTCTCGAGGATCGGCGCGAAGAACAGCCGCTCGTGGATCGTCCGCACCGTCGTCTGGTGCTGCAGGCGCTCGCGGAGGAACAGGTCGACGGCGCCGGCGCGCGCGGTGTCGCGGTAGCCGAGCACCCTCGCGACGCGCACGAGCGCGGGGCCGTCCGCGGGCACCGTGTGCGTCTGCTGCTCGTCCCAGAGCTGCAGCCGGTGCTCGACCGTGCGCAGGAAGCGGTACGCCGCGGCGAGCGGCGGCTCGTCGGCCGCTTCGACGTATCCCGCCGCCGCGAGCTCGGCAAGGGCGACGAGGGTGCTGCGCGACCGGACAGTCTCGTCGTGGCGCCCGTGGACGAGCTGCAGCAGCTGGACGGCGAACTCGACGTCCCGGATGCCGCCGCGCCCGCGCTTGAGCTCGCGCTCGGTGAGACCCCTCCTCTGCAGCTCCGCCTCGGCGCGCCCCTTCATCGCGCGCACCTCCCTGATGGCGTCCGGGTCGAGACGGTCGGGCCAGACGAACGGCGCCACGAGCTCGAGGAACCGCGTGCCGAGCACCGCATCACCGGCGACGGGGTGAGCCTTGAGCAGCGCCTGGAACTCCCAGTGCTGCGCCCACCGCTCGTACCAGGCCGCGTACGACTCCAGGTTGCGGGACAGCGCACCGGCGCGCCCTTCGGGGCGGAGGTCGGCGTCGGTCCGGAACACGATGCCGTCGGACGTCGGCGCGCTCATTGTCGACAGCAGGGCGCGCGCGGCACGGTCGGCTTGCTCGGCGTCGCCGTCGTGCACGAAGAGCACGTCGACGTCGCTCGCGTAGTTGAGCTCGGCGCCGCCGAGCTTGCCCATCCCGATGACCGCGAGCGGGACGCCCGGATCGACGATGGCGACGGCCGACTCCAGGCACGCCTGAGCGAGCGCGGCGAGCTCGCGCCCGACCGCCGGCATGTCCGCGAACCCCAGCAGGTCGCGCACGGCGATGCGCAGGAGCTCGGCTCGCTTGCCGCGACGCAGCGCTCGCTCGGCGTCGTCGTCCTCGGCACGCCAACGCGCGAGGTTGTGCCGTGCATCGGCGACGGCGTGCTCCACCTCGAGCGCGGAGTCAGGGAAGACGTCGAGGAGCTCGGGATCGTTGACCAGCGCGCTCGTGAGCGATCGTGACGCACACGTCACGGCGACGAGGCCTGCGCGTGCGACGGGGTCGTCGCGAAGCAGGGACGCATACGAGGGGTTCGCCTCGAGGATGCGCGTGAGCCCCGCGCGCGCGCCTGCCGCGTCCGCCGACGCGTCGATCGCGGCGACGACAGCAGGTTCATGGAGCACGTCGAGCTCGTTCACTGCGTTGGAGTGTCGCGCCGTTCGACGCGCTTCGGCGCTGCGGAAAGGCTCGGGGCCGTATCCTTGACGCGATGCCACGCGTCCGGCTCGCCGCGGCCCAGCTCGACCTCGTCGTCGGCGATCTCGAGGGGAACGCAACCCGCATCCTCGACGCGTACGACCGCGCCGAGGACGCCGGCGTGGACCTCGTGGCGTTCCCCGAGCTCGCGATCACGGGCTACCCGCCCGAGGACCTGCTGCTCCGCCCCGCGTTCGTCGCCCAGGCGGTCGAGACGCTCGACAAGGTCGCGGCGCGCACGGGACGCGCCGCCGCCGTCATCGGGTTCCCGGACCCCGACCGCGACCTCTACAACGCCGCGGCGGTGTGCGCGCACGGGCGGGTGCTGGGGAAGTACCGCAAGCACCTGCTGCCGAACTACGCCGTGTTCGACGAGGAGCGCTACTTCGAGCCCTGGCCCGGCGACGGACCCCTGTTCGTCGTCGGCGGCGTGCGCGTCGCCGTCTCGATCTGCGAGGACGCCTGGAGCCCCTCGGGCCCGATCCTCACCCAGGCCGCGGGTGGTGCGGAGCTCGTCGTGAACATCAACGCGTCTCCTTACTACTCCGGGCGCCTGCGCGAGCGGGAGACGATGCTCGCGACGCGCGCGGCGGACGCGAGCGTCCCGGTGCTGTACGTCAACCTCGTCGGCGGTCAGGACGAGCTCGTCTTCGACGGCGCCTCGATGATGTTCGACGAGGAGGGTCACCTCGTCGCGCGTGCGCCGCAGTTCACCGAGGAGCTGATGATCCTCGACCTCGACGTGCGCCAGGCGTTCCGCCGCCGCGCGCTCGATCCGCGCGGACGCGTGCGCGGCCCGGCGCTCCCCGAGGTGCCGGTGAGCGAGGCCCAGCTCGCCGAGTCGGCCTGGAGCGCGGTCGTCGCGCCGGCACTCGACCCGGTGCGCGAGGTCTACGAGGCGCTCGTGCTCGGCACCCGCGACTACGTCACGAAGAACGGCTTCACCGACGTGCTCATCGGCCTCTCCGGTGGCATCGACTCGTCGCTCGTCGCCGCGATCGCGGTCGACGCGCTCGGCGCCGACCACGTCACCGGCGTGCTCATGC
Source organism: Acidimicrobiia bacterium (assembly GCA_036559825.1). Classification (GTDB taxonomy): domain Bacteria; phylum Actinomycetota; class Acidimicrobiia; order IMCC26256; family PALSA-555; genus DATBSK01. The sequence goes on from DATBSK010000099.1 coordinate 8,563, forward strand.
CGTCGCGCTACTCCAGCGCGGGCAGCGTGACCGATGCCCAGGCCCTGGTCGCGAACCTCGGCATGCGGTCGCTGACCGTCCCCATCGAGCCCGCGCACGCCGCGTTCCTCGAGATGCTCGCCGAGCCGCTCGGCCCCGATCCGGGCGTGGCCGGCGAGAACGTGCAGTCGCGCATCCGGGGCAACGTGCTCATGACGCTCTCGAACAAGACGGGCGCGCTCGTGCTCACGACCGGCAACAAGAGCGAGATGGCGGTCGGGTACGCGACGCTCTACGGCGACATGGCGGGTGGCTTCGCGGTGATCAAGGACGTCCCGAAGACGCTCGTCTACGCGCTCTGCCTCGATCGCAACGAACGCGACGGGCGCGAGGTGATCCCGGGCGAGGTGATCGACAAGCCGCCGAGCGCGGAGCTGCGGCCCGACCAGGTCGACACGGACTCACTGCCGGAGTACGGCGTCCTCGATCCGATCATCGAGGGCTACGTGGAGGACGACAAGTCGATCGGCGAGCTCGAGGCCGAGGGCCACGACGCCGAGACGGTCCGCCGTGTCGCCCGGATGATCGACCGCAACGAGTACAAGCGGCGCCAGGCCCCGCCCGGTGTGCGCGTCTCGCCGAAGGCCTTCGGCAAGGATCGTCGCCTGCCGATCACCAACCACTGGCCTGGCTGATCACCGGTTCGTCCACGCATGCCTCGCTTCGGCTCGCGGTTCGCCGCCGAGGGCGCGCTCGTGGTCGCGGCGCTGCTGTTCGGCGTCACGTTCCCGCTCGTCGGCAACGCGCTCGACTCGATGGAGCCGTTCGCGTACCTGCTCCTGCGGTTCACGATCGCGGTCCTCGCGCTCAGCCCCTTCGCGGTGGCGATCGTGCGCGCGCACGG
>DATBSK010000100.1:0-30190 GCA_036559825.1 Acidimicrobiia bacterium
GTTCCACCAGGCGCGGTTGAGCACGACCGAGGGCCGCCCCATCGAGGCGGCCTGGGCCGGCATGGCGCTGTACTACCTCCTGCTCCCGCTCGCGGTCGCGGGCGCCGTCCTCATGCGCCGGCGGCGCCTCGTGTTCTGGCCCCTCGTCGTGCTCGCCGTGTACGTGACCGTGATGTCCGCGCTCAGCTACGGCACGATCCGGTTCCGCATCCCTGCCGAGGTGGGCATCGTCGTGCTCGCGGCCGTCACGCTCGTCTGGCTGTGGGACACGCTCCGCGGCCGCCACGACCCCGACCTGTTCGTGCGATCGGAGGCCCTATGAGGACCTCGATTGCACACACACGTCGACGACGACGTCGCCGGACGGCAGGACCCGCGCGACGTCGCCGGGGCGCAGGGTCAGCGTGGTGAAGGGGTAGGCGAGCAGTGCCGGGCCCGTGATCTCGGGGCCGGGCCCGAGCTCGCGGGCGTCGTACACGGCCGCGTCGTGCCAGTCGTCGCCGAGGTGCACCCGCCGCTTCCCGGTCGGCACCGGCGCGCGGCCCGTGGTGGGCAGCTCCACGGGCGAGGGCCGGTCGACGAGCCCGGTCGCGACGAGGCGGATCCCCCGGACCATCGGCTCCTGGGAGCGGGCCTCGATGAGGCGCGCCTCCTCGTTGCGGCGGTGGAACTCCTCCACGCTCGCCGCGACGTCCGCAGCCGTGATCGGCTCGCCCGGGCGCCGGCCGAGCGGCAGCGCGTTGTCGAAGGTCTGACCCGGATACACGAGGTTCAGCAGCCACTCGAGCCGGATCCGGTCGTCGGGGATCCCCGCGGACGCGAGCTCGGCACGCGCGCTCGTCTCGAGCGCGTCCGCGAGCCCGTTCACGTGCGCGAGGTCGACGCCGCGCCACTCGGAGAGATGCGCCCGCGTCGCGTCGATCACGTGGTCCGCGCTCACGAGCCCGAGCGCCGAGAGGCCGGGTGCGGCACGCGGCACCACCACCCGTGCGATCCCCAGCGCGGCGGCTTGCGTCGTCGCGTGCACGGCACCCATCCCGCCGAACGCACAGAGGGAGAGGCGCCGCGGGTCGACGCCCGCCAGCGCGAGGACGCGGCGGACGGCATCGGTCATGTGTGCGTCGACGAGCCGGACGACCGCCGCGGCAGCATCCTCGGCGTCGCACCCGAGGTCCCGGCCGAGACGCGCGAGCGCGTCGCGTGCGGCGTCGACGTCGAGCGCACGCCGCCCGCCCCAGAACCCGGCGGCATCGAGGCGCCCGAGCACGAGATCCGCGTCGGTGACCGTCGGCTCCGCGCCACCGAGGCCGTAGCAGACGGGCCCGGGCTCGCTGCCCGCCGACTCCGGCCCGACGTGGAGGCCCCCGCGGTCGACGCGTGCGATGGATCCGCCGCCTGCGCCGATGGCGTGGATGTCGACCATCGCCAGCGCGATGCAGTACCGGTGTCGCCAGTTCCAGTCGCTGGTGAGCTCGGGGTGGCCCCCGCGGATGAGGCACACGTCGTAGCTCGTCCCGCCCATGTCGACGCTCACGACGTCCTCGAGCCCGGCGTCCCGTGCCGCACGCGCCGCGGCGACGACCCCGCCCGTCGGCCCCGACCCGATCGTGGCGACCGCGCGCCGGCCGATCGCTTCGGGGGTCGCGACCCCACCCGCGCACGTCGCGATCAGCAGCTCACGGTCGAACCCCGCGTCGCGCAGCCGCGACTCGAGGCGCCCGAGGTACCGGACGATCGGCGGACCGACGTACGCGTTGACCAGCGTCGTCGACGTGCGCTCGAACTCCGGCGGCTTCGGGTACACGTCGTGCGACAGCGACACGAGCTCGACGTCCGGGTACTCCTCGAGGATCAGCTCGCGCGCCGCCAGCTCGTGCACGGGGTTCACGTACGAGTGCAGGAACACGACCGCGATCGACGTGACGCCGAACGCGCGCAGCCGCCGCGTCGCGGCGCGCACTGCCTCCTCGTCGAGCGGCGTGTCGATCTCGCCTTCTGCGGTGAGGCGCTCGGGGATCTCGAGGCGCACGCGGCGCCGCGCGATCGGCTCCGGCGCCGGGTACGCCGGGTCCCAGATGTCCTCCTTGTAGCAGCGCCGCAGCTCGATCTCGTCCCGGAAGCCCTCCGTGACGAGCAGGCCCGTCGGCGCGCCCGACATCTGGATCATCGTGTTGTCGCCCGTCGTCGTCCCGTGCACGATCGAGCCCGTCGCGTCGAGCAGGGCGGCGAGCGTGACCCCCTCGGAGTCCGCGAGACGCTCGAGCGCGGCGAGCACACCGTCGGACTGGTCGCCCGGGGTCGTCGGCGACTTCTCGAGCACGACGGTCCCGTCGGGCCGGAGCAGCACGACGTCGGTGAACGTCCCGCCGACGTCCACCCCGATCCTGCCGGTCGACGATGTCAACGGCGCTCCCGCATCGACGCGCGCAGCGCCTCCGTCGCCTGCTCGTCGAGGGTGAGCGTCATGTCCTCGAGCGAGCCGCTGATCACGACGCCGTACTCGTCACGGGCTGCGTCGATCGACACGTACTCGTCCCAGACGTCGTCGAGCACCGCTGCCGGCGCCCGATCGAGCGGATCGCCCCAGCCGCCGCCGCCCCCGAAGCGGTACACCAGGCGGTCGCCGGCCTCCATCGGCACGTCGGCGACGGTGGGTGCGACGACGACCTCGCGCTCGGTGCCCTCGCTGATGACGCAGGAGTCGGGGCTCCCGGACCGGCCTCCCGCGATGCCGGGGTGCAGGTGGTGCCGGTTGACGACGTACTGGTTCACGCGCGTGGGCGTGCGCACCTCCTTCACGAAGAGGCTGCCGCAGCCGCCGCGCCACTCGCCGGCGCCACCCGAGTCGGTGAGGTAGTTGCGGCACCGGAGGACGTGCGGGAACAAGGACTCGTTGATCTCCGCGGCGGCCTTGATGAGGTTCCCGTTCGACGCCACGAGCGCGCCCCACCCGTCGACGCCGTGCACGGCGTTCACCCACCCGGCGTTCACCTCGCCGCCGTGGTCGAAGAACGGTCGCCCGGAGCGCGGGTCGACGTCACCCCACATCTGGCGCGGCGCGCCGTACTTGTAGGTCTGCGGCGCGCACCGCTCCGGGAGGATCTGCGACATCGCGAGCGCGATCGCGTCACCCACCTCGACGCCGGGGTGGTGCGTGCCGGCGCTGACGGGCTTGCCCTCGACCGGGTTCACGCACGTCCCCGCCGGCACCCGCAGGTCGATGCAGTCGAAGAAGCCCTCGTTCTTCGGGATGCTCGGGTCGACCAGGCTGGCGAGCTGGGCGATCGTGTAGCCGCGCGTGTTCCCGAAGGTCGACCACGCGTTGATGTCGGGGCGGTCGTCGGACCCGGCGAAGTCGACGACGAGATCCTCGCCGTCGATCGTGATCGCGACGTGCACGTGGATGTCGTTGTTGCCCGCGGGATCGGAGTCGACGTACGCGTCCGACTCATAGGTGCCGTCCGGCCAGCGCGCGATCTCGTCGCGGAACCGCCGGCGGGTGTCGTCGATCGTCCAGTCGACCGCCGCGCGCACGGTGTCGGCGCCGTAGGCGGCGATCACCTCGCCGAGGCGTGCCGCGCCGAGCTGTGCGGCACCGACCTGCGCGCGCAGATCGCCGATGAAGCCGGGAAGCCGGTTGTTCGCGCGCATGGTGAGCACCACGTCGCGTCGCTCGCGACCGGCCTCGATGATCTTCAGCAGGGGGTAGCGCGTCCCCTCCGACCAGATGTCCTTGGCGTAGACGTTGTAGCCGCCCGCGAGCGCGCCACCGGTGTCGCCGTGGTGGCACTGGATCGACGCGACGAGCAGCAGCTCTCCGTCGTCGGTGAACACCGGTGAGAACACGTTGAAGTCGGGCAGGTGACCGCCGCCGTGGTACGGGTCGTTCGCGACCAGCACGTCGCCCGGGTAGAGCTCGCCCTCGAGGAACTCGAGGCAGAAGCGCACCGGCAGGGTCGACGACAGCATGAACTGCGGGATCCCGACGGAGAGCGCGGCGAGCCGCCCCTGGCCGTCGAGGATCGTCGCGTTCCGCTCGTTCGACTGGTTGAGGATCGGCGTCGTGGCCGTGCGCGACACGTAGGTCGCCATCTCGAAGCAGATGGTCTCCATCGCCGAACGGATCACCTCGGCGGTCACGACGTCGATGTCTGTCGTGCTCATGGGCTCACTCTCACAGATCGGCGGTCCGTCCTGCAGACGGCGACGCTGCCGTCGGTCGTGACCCGCACCGTCCAGGGGACCCGGCCCCGGAGCGCAGGTGCACGGAAACCGGCCGCGGTCCCGGATGGGACGGTGCCCACCCGTGCGCCTCGACCTCCGGCCGCGCCGGCGTACAGCGTCGCGGGCCCGTCGGACGCGGCAACGAGGAGCGAGGGGTCCGGGTCGCGCACGACGACCTCTCCGGTGCGCTGGGGAACGAGCGGCTCGCAGACCAGCGACGGCACTCGCCGGCGGTCGACCCGGACTCCCGTCCCATCCACCAGCGCGACGTCGGCCGCACGGCGGGCGTGCGCTGGAGCGCGCCGGAGCTCGGCGAGGCTGTACGCGGGAGACCCGTACTCCTCCGCGACCTCCAGGTACGGACCGGCCTTCGTGGCCACGAGGAGCGGACCGACGTCGTAGTCGGGGTTCATCGCCGGCCCTGCCAGCTCGACGGCGGCGAGCTGGGCGCGCATCTCCTCGGCGCGGAAGCGCTGGAGGTCGGCGCCGTCCCCCAGCTCGCCGAGGTTCCACACGATCGACCAGAGCACGACCACGGCGACAACGATCGTCGGCACGACCGCGATGTTCCGGCCGGCGAGCAATTCGCCGAGCACGAGGAGCACGAACACCGCGGCGGCGTAGGAGTGCCACTGGGTGAGACCGCTCGTCGCGCGCGAGTAGCTGAGCAGCGCGGTGAACGCGACGAGTGCCACGGTGTTCCCGACGAGGCGCGGTGTGTGCGGCCGCCCCACGGCGAGCCAGAGCGCGACGAGCGCGACCGCGACGACGGCGAGCACGACGTGTGCAGCCGTGCCCCGGTCGTCGACGCCGATCAGCGTCCCGAACGTCTGCGCGAGAAGCTTCTCGCCGAAGCGGAGGATCTGACCCACGGTCCCGCGGTCGTTCGTCCCCGTGCCGTACGCGAGGTACCAGATGCCGAACACGACGAGTGCGACGCCCGGCACGTAGATGCGCCGCCACGCGCGGCGGAGCGCGAGCTCGACGGTGAGTCCGAGCACGAAGGGGACCGCGATGCCGCTCGAGAGGACACCGGCGAGGAGGGCCGCCGCGGCCCCGAGGTCGGCGCGTCGTGTGTCGCGATCGACGAGGAGCAGCGCGCCGACACCGGCGGTGGTCGCGTACACCCAGCCGATCGAGATCGGCCAGATGATGACGGGCCAGGCGTAGCCGAAGAAAGCGAACACGGCCGCGCCACACAGGCCGAGCACCCAGCCGACCCGGCGACGCAGGTACACGTAGAGCAGGCCGCACGTGGCGAGATGTCCCACGAGCACGACGAGCCGGTACGGCGCCTGCGAGCCGAGGCCGACGACCCGCTCGAGCACCTGGTAGGTGACGATCGGAAATGCCATGAGGTGGTTGTTGAAGGGCTCCAGCAGGCTGGCTTCGCCGGGTGAGCGGCGATGCATGATCCAGACCCACTCGTCGTAGAAGAAGGTCGAGCCGCGCCCGGCGTCGACGATGAACCCGGCCGCGATCGCGAGGACGGCGAGCGGCACGACGACGGCGAGCCACGAGTGACGCGGGGCGGCCTCCGGTGTCGCGGGAGAAGCTGGAGGTGCGACGGTCGCGGTGCCGGTCACCCGGCCTTCCGGAGCACCCGGCCCGGCCGGGACGCGACGCCGTCGGGCGCGCCCTCGCCGTCGACACGGATCGGCACGCCGTTGACCACCACGTGCGTCACGCCCGACGGCTCGTCGGCGACGAGGCGCTCGCCGTCCGCGGGGAAGTCGCGGATCCGGTGCAGGCGACCGGGTGCGACGGTGGCCGGGTCGAAGACCGTGATGTCGGCGGCCTTGCCCTCGGCGAGGACGCCCCGATCGTCGAAGCCGAACACGCGTGCCGGCTCACCCGTCAGCTTGTGGACGGCGCGCTCCAGCGGCAGCACCTCGCGCTCGCGGACCCAGTTGCCGAGCAGGTCGGTCGGCAGGCACGCGTCGCACAGCTGACCGACGTGTGCGCCCGCGTCGGACAGCCCGATGAGCATCCCCTCCTGCTGGAGCAGGCGCTCGATCATCTCCTCGTCGTTGTTCGCGAGCGTGCTGCGGAAGCGCGTGCCGAGATCGTCCTCGACGGACAGCTCGACGATCGCCTCGAGGGGCCCCGAGTCGCGTGCGGCGGCGAGCTCGGCGACGGTGCAGTCCTCGAGCTCGGGGTGGCGAGGGCTCTCGGCGACCGTCATGACCTCCCAACGAGGCCGGAACACGCGACCGGTCTCGAGCTCTTCCTGCGCCCGCGCTTGCCACGCCGGATCGCGGTACGCGGCGATGCGCTCCTCGACCGGACGGTCCATGAGCGCCCGGAACGACGGCGCCATGTTGAACGTGAACGGATCCGCCATCGTCATCTGGAACGTGAGCGGGCGGCACGTGATCTGGGGCCACACGTCGACCCCGTCTGCGCGCTCGCGCGCGTTCAGCGCGGCCATGTCGGACGCGAACGGTGATCCCTTGATCGTGAGGAGCGCCGTCCACGTGAACGGGCGCCCGATCCTGCGCTGCAGCGCGTAGACGTCCGCGTGCGAGATGCGCTCGCCGGGCGTCAGCGCGGCAACACCCCGGCCGAGGTCCTTCAAGGGCGTCACCAACGCTTCCAGCTCCGCGACGCCGGCGAGGCGCGACGGCACGGGTCGTCCTCCGTCGCCGTTGTGCGTCGGCGCGGAGCTGGTGGCGAAGCCGGCCGCGCCCGCCGCGACGGCGTCGCGCACGACTTGGGCCATGCGGTCGAGCTCGTCGTCCGTGGGGACCTCGCGTTCGTAGCCCTCGTCACCCATCACGAAGAGGCGAACCGCGGTGTGACCGACGTACGCCGTGTAGTTCAGGGTCGTGCCGTGACGCTCGACCGAGTCGAGGTACTCGGGGAACGACTCGAAGTCCCACGGGATCCCCGCCTGCAGCGTCGGCAGGCTCATGTCCTCGACGTGCTGGAGCGTGCGTCCGATGAGCTCGCGGTGCTCGGGGCGGCAGGGCGCGATCGAGAACCCGCAGTTGCCGGCGACGACGCTCGTCACCCCGTGCCACGACGAGGGCGTGAGCGCGGGGTCCCAGAACACCTGGGCGTCGTAGTGCGTGTGGATGTCGACGAATCCCGGCGCGACGACCTGACCGCCCGCGTCGAGCTCGCGTGTGCCCGACAGCCGCTCACCGATCTCGGCGATGCGGTCGCCCTCGATCGCGACGTCCGCGCGCCGGCCCGGTGCCCCGGTGCCGTCGACGAGCGTGCCGCCCCGGATCACGAGGTCGTAGCTCACGGTCGCTTCTCCTTCTTTCGGCGGGGCGCGTCGTGCCTCACGTGCCGCACGTGAGGTCGGCGCTGACGCCGGTGTGGTCGGAGGTCCAGGCGAGCCCGCCGGGACCGTTCGTCGTCGGCTCGTCGTTCCAGAGCCCGGTGCCGACGCCGTCACCGTCGGGATCCCCGACGGGATCGGTGGCGACGGTGCACCCCGGTGGGGCCTTCACGAAGATGAAGTCGATGCGCTCCACCTGGCGCTTCGTCGGGTCCTGGAGCGACTCCAGCGTCTTGTCGTCGCGTCCCGAGGAGCAGCCGACCGCAGTGGCCGGATCGCACTCGGGGTTCCCGGCGAGGAGGTAGGTGTCCTGCCAACCGTCGGCGACGAGCGACTGGTAGCGCGGGTTCGTGGACGTGAAGTTGAAGTCACCCATGAGGACGCGGGTCGCGTTCGCGCCGCCGGTGCTGTCGGCGAGGTCTGCGGAGGCCACCGTCTGACAAGCGTAGGTGTTGGCCTGCACCGCCTTGCAGGGCGGCGGGCAGTTCCGGCAGGGCGGCCCGGGAGACTTGTCGACCGGGTCGCCGTCCTGGTGCGTGACGACGAGCACCAGCGGTCCGATGGGCGACTTCAGGACGGCGCGCGACGCCGTGCGGAACACGCCGAGCTTGATGACCTTCGTCGACCGGACGGGCAGCGTCGTGAGCACGCGCTCGGTGTCGATCGTCCTCGGCTTCCCGCCGAAGACGATCTCGTACTTGCCGTCGCACGTCTTCGGCACGGCCTTGCCGATGAGCTTGGCGAGGTTCGCGTTGATCTCCTGCAGCCCGACGATCTCCGGGCACTTCGCCGCCTCGAGCTGCTGCATCAACAGCGTGACGCGGTCCGGCGCCCGGCAGCCGTTCGTCTCCTGCGGGCAGAACGCGCCGTGCAGCAGGTTCAGGTTGACGATCCGGACGCTCCTGTCACCACCTGCGGCGCTTGCCGCGCCCGCCGCGGGAGCCAGCGGTGCGGCGAGGGCGACGATCGACGTCAGCACCAACGCGACGATGCTCGTGCGCATGGCTCCCCCCGAGTCCGGCACGCGACCCTATTACGCTCGCCCTTCGCATGGACTCCGCGGTCCTGCTCAAGGGAGAACGGTGCGAGCCGCTGCTCACGGCCGGCTCGGCCGGCCGGCTCGGTGCCGCGCGCACGCTCGGGCCGGCGCGCGGTCAGACCCGTGACGCGGTCGCGTGGGTCGTCGTCGAGCGCGGTGCCGGTCGGCTCGTCGCGGGGGACGCGGTGGTGGAGGTCGCCGGGCGCGACGAGGTGTTCGAGCGCCCCGGTTGGTCCGCGCTCGTCGGTCGCAGCACCGAGTTCGCGATCGAGGGAGATCTCGCCGCGACGACGGTCTGGTGCGCGGCCGACCGGGACGTGACGACGCGCATGATCGACCCCGAGGAGGTCGAGGAGGAGGAGCGCGGCGACGGACCGACCCGGCGGCGGGTGCGCACGTACGTGCCGGACGGACCGCTCATCGTCGGCGAGACGCTGAACCCGCCCGGGGGCTGGTCGAGCTGGCCTCCTCACCGCCACGAGCACGAGGAGTGCTACCTCTACCGGTTCACGCCGGCGCATGGGTTCGGCGTGCACGTCGGCTTCGACGACGCGTCGGGCGAGCCCGTCGACCGCCCCGTGCTCGTCCGCGACGGGCACATCGAGCGGATCACGGACGGCTGGCACCCCGTGGTCGCGGCGCCGGGAGCCACCATGTACTACCTGTGGGCGCTCGCCGGCGACACCGACTCGGTCGACACGCGTGTCGACCCGCGATTCGAATGAGGGGATCCCGATGACGACGCACGAGCTCCCCGCGACGATGCGCGCGGCCGTGTACCACGGTCAGCACGACATCGCGATCGAGGACGTGCCGGTCCCGGATCTCGGGCCGCGCGAGGTGCTCCTGTCCGTGAGCCACTGCGGGATCTGCGGCAGCGACCTCCACTTCGTGCTCGAGGGTTGGGGCCGCCCCGGGTCGATCGAGGGGCACGAGTGGAGTGGCCGTGTGGTCGCGGTCGGTGCGGACGTGTCGAAGTGGTCGATCGGCGACGAGGTCGTCGGCGGCCCGTCGCCTCGATGCGGCGAGTGCGAGTACTGCCGCGCCGGCCGCCCGGCGCTCTGCACCGCGCGCAACGCGCCCGGCGTGTCCGTGCACCGCGACGGCGCCTTCGCCGAGTTCGTCCGCGCGCACGAGGACGGCCTGCTACGCATCCCCGACGCGGTGCCCATCCGCGAGGCCGCGCTCGCCGAGCCGTTGGCCGTCGCGTTGCACGGCCTCACTCGGGGAGGTGTGCGCGCCGGCCAGCGCGTGCTGGTGACTGGCGCGGGCCCGATCGGGGCCCTCAGCATCGCCGCGGCCCGGGCGCGTGGCGTCGACGACATCGTCGCCAGCGAGCCGCACCCGAGGCGTCGTGCGTTGGCCGAGCAGCTCGGCGCGCGCCCGGTTCTCCCCGACACGCTCGTCAGCCCCGCGTTCCCGGGCGACATCGTCGACGAGCCGTTCGACGTCGCGCTGGAGTGCTCCGGGACCCGGGCGGCCATGGAGGCCGGTCTCGGCCAGCTCAAGCGCGGTGGCACGCTCGTGCTCGTCGGCGCGGGCATGCAAGCGCCGCGGTTCGACCCCAACCGGATCCTGCTCAACGAGCTGGTCATCACCGGGTCGTTCGTCTACGACGCCGACGGCTTCGAGCGCGCGCTCGAGCTGCTGGCGCGTCCCGACTTCCCGTCGGGGCTCCTGCTCGAGGCCGACGACGTCGCCCTCGACGACCTGTACGGCGCGATCGAGGGTCTCGCCAGCGGGGAGCTGCCCGCGAAGGTCCTCGTCGTACCCTGGAAGGGGACATCATGAGCACGGTCACCCGCCCTCGGAACCCGCGGTTCAACCATGTCGCGATGAGCATGCCGTCGGAGCTGCTCGGCGCGGACGCGCGCGCCGACATCACCCGCTTCTACGACGAGGTCTTCGGCTGGAAAGAGATCCCGCAGATGACCGACGACGGCCGCCGGCTCGTCCTCTCGTGCTACACGTACGAGCAGTTCGTGTTCCTGATCGCCGAAGACGACCCGATGACGTGCGCGCGCCTCGATCACTTCGGGATCTCCGTGGCAACCGAGGCAGAGCTCGACGAGATCCTGGCGCGGGCCAAGGCGTTCCAGGCGAGTGACGATCGCGTCGAGATCATCGACAAGAAGACCGACGACTACGAGATGCTCGCGATCACGAGCATCTACGTCCGCTACGTGCTCCCGATGATGGTCGAGGTGCAGTGGTGGGACTTCAAGGACGCGGCGCAGCCTGCGTCCTGACCCCATCGTCTGTGCCTACGACCGTCGACGAACCGCCGCTCCGCGGCGCGGCCCGCGCCCGCCGGCTCTGGCGGCTCTGGCGCAACGAGCGCGACGACCCCGAGCCCTTCTACGCGATGCTCGCCGACGAGGCGATCCGAGCGATCGAGGCGCGCCACGGCGACGTGCGCGGCCTGCTCGTCGTCGACATCGGGAGCGGCCCGGGCTACTACGCCGACGTGTTCGAGTCGCACGGTGCTCGTGTCGTCGCGGTCGACGTGGAGCACGACCGCAGCGAGCCCGTGCGCGGTGCCGTCCTCGGCGACGCTGCCGCCCTCCCGGTCGCGACCGGCGCGGCCGACGGGGTGTTCTGCTCGAACATGCTCGAGCACGTCCCGAACCCGGGGGCCGTGATCGACGAGATGACGCGAGTCCTCCACCCCGGCGGGTGGGGCTACCTCTCGTTCACCAACTGGTACTCGCCGTTCGGGGGTCACGACATCTCGCCGTACCACTATCTCGGGACGCGTCTCGGCCCGCGGCTGTACGAGCGCCGGCACGGGCCACCGAAGAAGAACCGGTTCGGCGAGATGCTCTTCCCGCTGCACATCGGCCCGACGCTGCGCCGTCTGCGCCGCGACGCGCGTGCGCACGTCGACCGCGTCGAGCCGCGCTACTGGCCGTGGGCCGGGTTCGTCGCGCGCATCCCCGTCGCGCGTGAGGTCCTCTGCTGGAACTGTGCCGTCTACCTGACCCGCACGGAGGAACCGGGTGGCCGCTGACGCACCGCTGCGGTTCGGTGCGTTCGCGCCGCAGGGTTGGAAGCTGGAGTACTCCGGCTGGGACGGCCGCGCTGCGTGGGAGCGGACCGTCGAGCTCGCGCAGCGCGCCGAGGACCTCGGCTACGACCACCTGTGGGTCTACGACCACGTCGAGACGGTGCCGCGGCGGGAGCCGACGCACGTCTTCGAGGCGTTCACGACGCTGGCCGCGTTGTCGCAGCAGACGAGGACCGTCCGGCTGGGCCAGCTCGTCTCGTGTGCGGCGTATCGCAATGCCGGGCTGCTCGCGAAGGAGGCAGCAGGGATCGACGTCATGTCGGGGGGCCGGCTGATCCTGGGCCTCGGGGCAGGCTGGTACCAGCGCGAGTACGAGGCGTACGGGTGGCGCTTCCCACCTCCGCGGGAACGGCTCGAGATCCTCGAGGAGACGCTCGCCGTGGTGCGCGGCCTGTGGACGCAGGATGCGGTGTCGTTCGCAGGTCGGCACCTGCACCTCGACGGCGCGTACTGCGACCCCAAGCCACTGCAGTCGCTCCCCGAGATCTGGGTCGGTGGCAGCGGCGAGCGCGTGACGCTGCGCCTCGCCGCCGCGCACGCGGACAAGACGAACTGGCAGGTCGGCCTGGACGCGTTCGTCCACAAGTCAGCGGTGCTCCGCCGGCACTGCGAGGACATCGGCCGCGGCTTCGACACCATCGTGCGCACGCACGCGCCGGACTGCCGCATCTTCGACGACGACGCCGCGCTGCGATCCTGGCTCGACGCGCCGGACGGTGGCCATCTCTGGGGCAGCGCCGACCCCGCCTCGTACGTGCGCGACAACTTCGTCGGCACCGTCGAGACTGTCACCGACAAGGTGCAGGCGTACATCGATGCGGGGGCGCGTGAGTTCGTGCTCTGGTTCCGCGACTTCCCCGAGCCGAAGAGCCTCGAACGCTTCGCGACCGAGGTCGTGCCGAAGGTCTCCGGAGTGGCGTGATGCGCTCGCGGTTCGTCCGCGAAGACCTGCGTGCCGCGATCGTGCCGTGGGTCGTGTCGCGCGTCGTCGTGATCGTCGCGCTGGCCATGGCGCGCTTCCTCGAGGACGAGCTCGCGAGGCGGAGTCGGCCCGCGCAGCTCGCGCAGGGGCTCTTCGCCTGGGACGCCGCCTGGTACCGGGCGATCGCCGAGCACGGGTACGGCTTCAACGTCCAGGAGACGGTGCGCTTCTTCCCGCTGGTCCCGTTGCTGTCGCGGGTCCTCGGCTGGGCCTTCCTCGATCACCCGGACGTCGCGCTCGTCGTGATCGCGAACGTGGCCGCGCTGATCTTCGCGGCGCTGCTGCACCGGCTCACCGAGGTCGAGACCGGTGACGCACAGGCCGCGGCGCGCGCCGCGTGGTTCGGCGTGCTCCTGCCGCCCGCGGTCGCACTCGTCCTCGGGTACGCGGAGTCGACCGCGATGGCCCTCGGTGTCGGCGTCTTCCTCGCGATCCGGAGCCGACGGTGGGTGGTGGCGGCCGTGCTCGGGTTGCTCGCGGGGGCGTGCCGGCCCGTGGGTGTCCTGCTCGTCGTGCCGCTGATCGTGGAGGCGTGGACGGGTTGGCGAGCGGTGGCGACCCGTGAGCGCGTCGAGCGGGTGCTCGCCGTCGTCGCGCCGCTGGTGGGCATGGCCCTCTACCTGCTCTACGTGGGCATCGAGTTCGGCGACGCCTTCAAGCCCTTCTCGATCCAGAACCGCTCGACCCTGCGCGGGGGATTCGAGGACCCCTTCTCGCGGCTCGCGCGCGCGTTCGACGACATGATCGGCGGCGACCGGTTCGGCTCCGGATTCCACGTCCTGTGGGCGCTCGTGTTCCTCGCGCTGCTCGTCGTCGTGATCCGCAGGCTCCCGCGCTCGTACGCGCTCTACTGCACGGTGACGCTCGTGCTGGGGCTGTCGGCGTCGAACCTCGATTCCTTCGAGCGCTACGGGCTCAGCACGTTCCCGTTCGTCATGGCCCTCGCGATCGTGACCAGCCGCCGTGAGGTGGAGCGCGCGGTGATCGCGCTCGGTGCCGCGGGGCTCTTCGGCTACTCGCTGCTCGCCTTCGACGGCCGCTGGGTGCCCTGAGGAGACTGTTTGGTCGATCGAGGCCGCCAGAGCGGCGCGGATTGACCAAACAGATCAGCGGCGGCGGCGGGCGAGCCACGGGCGGTCCCGGATCGACCACCACGTCACGAGCCACAGCTCCTCGAAGGCGACCGACGGTGACATCTTCGAGTGTCCCCGCACGCGGTCGGTGAACTCGATCGGCACCTCCTCGATGCGCCCGCCCCACCGCGACACGCGGTACGCGAGCTCGATCTGGAACCCGTACCCGACGGCTCGGGTCCCTGCATAGTCGACGGCTTCGAGCGTCGATCGTCGGTACGCCCGGTAGCCGGAGGTCATGTCGCGCACCCCGCACGCGAGCATGAACCCGGAGTAGCCGTTGCCCCAACGAGACAGCGCGCGGCGATGCCACGGCCAGTGCGGCACCGATCCGCCCGGGATGTAGCGCGAGCCGATCGCGAGATCCGCGCCGCCGTCGACCTCGGCGAGCAAGGTGGGGAGCACGGCGGCATCGTGGGAGAGGTCGGCGTCCATCTGGACGAGCACCTCGTAGCCGCGCTCGATGCCGGCCGCGAACCCGTCGCGGTACGCGGCCCCGAGCCCCGTCTTCTTCGGACGCTCGAGCACGTCGATGTGCCCGAGCTCGCCGGCGATTCGCTTCGCGAGCGCCGCTGTGCCGTCGGGGCTGGTGTCGTCGACGACGAGGATGTCGACGTCGGGCACGTGCGTACGCAGTCGCGTCAGTGCCTCCTCGATGTTCATGACCTCGAGATAGGTGGGGACGACGACGAGCGTGCGCATGCGGCCGGGCGAGCCTAGCGATGGACCTGGCTCGTCCCGCGGCTCGTCGAGCTCGCGCGCACGCGGTCGCATCGCTCGAGCAGCTCGTAGAGCGGGAGGTCGAGGACGGTGCAGAACCGCCGGCGGAGCACGCGGTTCGGGCGAGCCGACCCGAGGTTGCGCGAGTCGTTCGGCTCGTGAAACTCGTCCCAGACGCGCGACAGGATCACGACGTCGGCCTTCGACAGGTCGTCCGCGAGCCGCGAGTCGTCGGCGTTCGCGACGCCGGGGTCCATCTCGATGTAGTAGGTGCCGGGGTGCGCGGCCGGCAGCAGGTAGTAGAGGAACGCCTCGCTCAGCGGCGTCTTGCGCAGGTCGCCGGTGCCGACGACGAGGCGGTCGCCGGGGCGGATCACGCGATCTGCCGCGGGGAGCAGCTCGGCGAGCTGTTCGGCCACCTCTCCGTTCCCGTAGTAGAAGGTGCGGCCCGCGTGCTCGATCTCGTGGCTCACGCGTGAGATCCCGAACGTCTCGAGCGACAGGTCGACGTAGTCGCGGATGAGGAAGTTCGGGACGAGCAAGTAGAGGATCACGACGACGGGCACCGCGCCGGCGAGGAAGACGCGCATCGGCGACAGGCTGGGCCGTCGCCAGCGCACGAGCTCGACGGCAGCCACCGGCAGGAAGCCGAACGGCACGCAGCTCACCCACGCCAGGTGGGTGGGGTCGGGCCGCTGGAGCCCCTGGGGGAGGATGCCGAGCGCGAACGCGGCGACGACCGCGAGCACGACCCCGCGGAAGGCCTCGGGCTCGCGTCTGCGCACGAGCCGTGCCATGAGGCCCAGCAGCACGATCGACCCGAGCAGCAGCACGAGCCACACCAGGATCTGGACCGGTCCGAAGAGCTTCGGGATGGGCCACGAGATGGCGACCGAGTCGGCGACCCGGACGAGGAAGCCGTCGTAGTCGTCGAGGCTCGGCGGCAGCGGGAGCGCACGCCCGCCGCGCAGGTTGAAGACCGGGTCGATGACCATGCCCTGCACCGAGTCGCTGAGGCCCGCCATCGCGATGTGGACGAGGAAGAGGCTGAGCACGGCGGCGAGGGCGACGAGCACGCGGACGCGGATCGCCCGGTCTGTCCCGCGCAGGAGGAAGAAGGCCGCGAGCGCGACTGCGAGCACGAGGTCGGGGCGGTACAGGATCGCCGCGCCGAGCAGCGCGCCACTCGTGATCGCGAGCGCAGCGCGTGCCCGTGACGTGCGGGCGCGCCGCGCGCCGAGCCCGGCCGCGAGCCCCACGAGCCCGAGCGCGATGCCGCCGTTCCACGCGAGTGCCGTCAGGCCGATCGGCGGCAGGATCACCGTCGCGGTGACGATCGCACCGGCCACCGCGGCCTTGCGCCCCCACGGCAGCGCGAGCACGAAGATCCCGCCGATGACGCCGAGCAGCTGCAGCAGCCCGACGAGGCGCTCCGTGAGCAGCGAGACGCCGAACACCTCGAAGGCGCCGGAGAGCACCCAGACCCCGCCCGGTCCGTAGAGGTGCAGGAAGTCGCGGTTCGGGATGTCGCCGCGCAGGAAGCTCTCGCCGAACACCAGCATGAACCCCTCTTCCATCGGGGGGCCCGGGTGTCGGAGCAGACCGCGCAGCGGCAGTGCGACGGCGAGGACGACGATGCCGATCGCGACGAGCGTTCGCCTGCGATCGGTGAGCACCGCGAGGCGGGCCGTCACCCTCTCCGTCATCGTTGGTCGATTCCGCTTCGGCGTCCCGGCAGTCCGGCCACGCCTCCGCTGCATCTCCTGCTCTGGACGTGGAGAACGGCTGAGGTTAGGACGTGGAGAACCGCAGTAGTGAGCGGCGCGCGACGTTCGCGCCCCGAGTGAGCGAACATCGCCCGGCTAGCATGCCGCGGATGCGGGTCGAGTCGTCGCCCGTTGACTCGCCGGCCCGACGCGAGCTGCGGACCTTCTGCTACTGGATGCTCGCCGCGGTCGCGCTCGGACTCGTGATCCGGCTCGCGGACGCCTACGCGTTCAAGTGGGACAACCCGCCGGGAGGCGACGCCGCCTACTACCACTACCAGGCACGGGCGATCGTGCGCGGGCTGTGGTTCGTGGACCCGTGGTCGTGGGCCGTGCGCAAGACCGGTGTCCGGCCGGGTGCCGAGCACCCGCCGCTGTACACCCTCTTCCTCGCGATCCCGTCGGCGCTCGGGTTCGAGTCGTTCCGCGAGCACATCGTCTCCGGGACGATCCTCGGGTCGTTCACCTGTGGCGTCACGGGCTTCGCGGCACGTGCGGTCGCCGGCCGCCGTGTCGGCATCGTCGCCGCGTTGCTCGCCGCGATCTACGCGAACCTCTTCCTGAACGACGTCCTCGTCATGTCCGAGACGCTCGTCGGGCTGGTCACGGCGTTCGTCATCTGGGTCGCGTACCGCTTCTGGCGCGCACCGACCGCAGCCAATGCCGTGCTGCTCGGCGCCGCATGCGGGTTCGCGGTCTTGAGCCGCGCCGAGCTCATCCTCCTCTTCCCGCTCGTCGCCGCACCGCTGGTCATCCGCGCGCGTGGGCTCGACACGCGCGCTCGTGTCCAGCGTGCGGGCGTCGTGCTGGTCGTCGCCGCGCTACCGGTCCTCCCGTGGGTCGGCTTCAACGTGGCGCGCTTCCACCATCCGGTCACGCTGTCGACGGGTGGCGACTTCACCCTCGGCAACACCTACTGCGACTCGACCTTCTACGGTGAGCGCTTCGGCTGGTGGGACCTCCGGTGCATGGACAACCGCTGGAAGCTCCCCGGCGACGAGTCCGACGTCTCGCTGCACTTCCGCGAGAAGGGGCTCGACTACCTCTCGGCGCACCTCGATCGCTTCCCCGCCGTGGTCGCGGCCCGCATCGGGCGGATGTGGGACGTGTACAAGCCGATCCAGAAGATCCCGTGGGACGCGATCGAGAACGGGCGCAGTCCCGACGAGCTGACGTACCTGGGGCTCTTCCAGTTCTACGTGCTCGCCCCGCTCGCGATCGCGGGTCTCGTCATCCTCCGCCGGCGGAAGACGATCATCTACCCGCTCGTCGGGCTGGCGGTGACGTGCACGCTCGCCGCGATGATCGCGTTCGGGAGCACGCGCTATCGCGTGCCGGCCGAGATCGCGATCGTGATCGGCGCCGCGGTCAGTCTGGTCGCGCTCGTCGACCGGTTCTTCCCCGGGCGGTTCGGCGCGCCCGGCCGCAGCGACCTGCCGGTGGGGGGCGCCGGACCGGGGGGCGACGGCGACGAGGGCGTCGCGGCCGAACCAGGTGGCGGCATCCGCGCTCCCGAACCTGTCGCGACGTGACCAGCCCCGACCCTCGTTCCGCCGAGCGCAAGCTCGGTGACGTCGCAGCTGCCGCGGGGTTGCGCCGGATCCACGTGCTCATGTGGCGCGACCTCGACGACCCCGAGGCGGGCGGCTCCGAGCTCCACGCGCACGAGATCGCGTCGCGTTGGGCACGTGCCGGGCTCGACGTGACCATCCGCACCTCGTTCGCCGCCGGGCACCGGGCCGTCGTGCGTCGCGACGGCTACCGGGTCGTGCGCCGGGCCGGGCGGTACATGGTGTTCCCGCGCGCCGCGCTCGCCGAGCTCGCCGGATGGCACGGGCCCGCCGACGGGCTCGTCGAGATCTGGAACGGGATGCCGTTCTTCTCTCCCGTGTGGGCGCGCTGTCCCAACATCGTGTTCCTGCACCACCTGCATGCGGAGATGTGGGACATGACGCTCCCGCCGAACCTCGCCCGGATCGGGCGCCTCGTCGAATCGCGTCTCGCGCCGCCCCTGTACCGCCATACACAGCTCGTGACGCTCTCGGAGTCGTCGAAGGAGGAGCTCGTCCACGACATGGGCTTCGACGCGGCACGGGTGCAGGTCGTGCATCCAGGCGTCGACGCGAGGTTCCGCCCTGCGGGTGAGCGGTCCGCGGTGCCCCTGGTGGTCGCGGTCGGGCGCCTCGTGCCGGTGAAGCGGCTGCACCTGTTGATCGACGCGCTCGCAGCGCTCAAGCCGCGGCTCCCCGCGCTGGAGGCGGTGCTCGTCGGCGAGGGCTACGAGCGCGAGGCCCTCGAGGAGCAGGTGCGGCGGCAGAATGCCGAGGACTGGATCTCGCTGCCCGGCCGGGTCGACGACGACGAGCTCATCACGCTCTACCGCCGCGCCTGGGTGGTCGCCAGCACGTCGGCACGCGAGGGCTGGGGGATGACGATCACGGAGGCGGCAGCGTGCGGCACGCCCTCGGTCGCGACCGACATCGCGGGGCACCGTGATGCGATCGCCGATGACGCGAGCGGGATCCTCGTGTCGCGCATCGGTGACTTCTCGAAGGCACTCGAGCGTGTGCTGATGGACGACGATCTGCGCGCCCGGCTCGGAGCAGGTGCAATCGCACACGCCGCCGAGTGCAACTGGGATGCGACCGCGCTCGGCACGCTGGGCGCGCTCGCCGCGGAGGCGCGACGGCACAGGTGAGCGTCACCACGAACGGGGTGAGCGCCGCGCCTGCACGAGCTGCCGAACGGTCGTGGCCGGGGTACGCGCTCCTCGCGTTGATCGCGTACGTGCCGTTCCTCCTGTCGGCGCCCGGCCGGATCGCCGCCGACACGAAGCAGTACCTGTACCTCGACCCCGGCAAGCTGCTCGCGGACGCGCCGTACCTCTGGGACCCGGGCTCGGGGGCGGGCACGGTCACGCACCAGAACATCGGTTACCTGTTCCCGATGGGGCCGTACTTCTGGCTCCTCGATCGCCTCGGCATCCCCGACTGGGTGGCGCAGCGCGTCCTCTCGGGCTCGATCGTCTTCGCGGCCGGCGCCGGGGTCGTGTTCCTGCTGTCGACCTTGGGCCTTCGACGGCGCTGGTGCGTGCTCGCGGCCGCGCTCGTCTACATGCTCACGCCGTATCAGCTCGCGTACACGGGCCGGATCTCGGCGATCCTGCTGCCCTGGGCTGGGCTCCCGTGGATGCTCGCGCTCACCGTGCGCGCCGTGCGGCGCGGAGGGTGGTACGACCCGGCGCTCTTCGCCCTCGTCGTGCTCACCGTCGGGGGCACGAACGCGACGTCGTTGCTGCTCGTCGGGCTCGCACCCGGGCTCTGGTTGATCTACGTCCTCGTCGCGGGCGAGGCGAGCGGGCGTGCGGTCGTCGGAGCGGTGGCGCGCATCGGTGTGCTCGTCGTCGTGACCTCCCTCTGGTGGATCAGCGGTCTCGTCCTCCAAGGGCGCTACGGCATCAACTACCTCGACACCACCGAGACGGTCCGGACGGTCACCGAGGGGTCGTCACCCGTCGAGGTGCTCCGCGGCCTGGGCAACTGGTTCTTCTACGGCGGAGACGCCGCCGGCGCGTGGATCCCGCAGGCGGTGGACTTCACGCAACGGTCGTGGCTGCTCGTGCTGAGCTTCGCGATCCCCGCGCTCGCGTTCGCGGCCGCGGCGGTGACGCGCTGGCGCCACCGCGCGTACTTCGTCGCCTTGCTCGTGCTCGGCGTCGTGGTCTCGGTCGGCGCGTTCCCGTACGCCGATCCCACGCCGCTCGGCGCGCTGTTCAAGTCGTGGGCCACCGGATCCACGGTCGGGTTGGCGATGCGCAGCACACCTCGCGCGGTGCCGCTCGTCGTGCTCGCGCTCGCGGTCCTGATCGGGGCGGGGCTTGAGGGGCTCGCGCGGCGCGCGCCCGCCGGCCGCACGAAGATCGTCGCCGGCTCCGTCGCGGTGCTCGTCGCGGTGCTCGCCGTCGCCAACCTTGCACCGGTGTGGCGCGACGGCTACATCGCGGAGCGGAACAGCCGTGAAGGCGTGCCGTCGTACTGGCGCGAGGCCGCGGCTGCCGTCGACCGCGAGAGCACGCAGCGGCGCGTCCTCGAGATCCCGGGTGCCCCGACCGCGGCGTACCGCTGGGGCACGACGGTGGACCCGATCACGCCCGGGATCATCGACCGCCCGTGGGTGTCGCTCGGCGAGCTCACGCCCCTGTTCGGTTCCCCGGCCGCGGCGAACCTCGTGAGCGCGCTCGACCGGCGGATCCAGGAGGGGACGTTCGAGCCCGACTCGCTCGCGCCCATCGCGAGGCTGCTGAGCAGTGGCACGGTGCTGCTGCGATCCGACCTCGAGTACGAGCGGTTCGACGCGCCCCGCCCGCGCGTCCTGTGGGCCGAGCTCACCGAGCCGCTCGCGCCCGGTCTCGGCGCGCCGCACGACTTCGGCCCCGCGAGGCCAAACCTCCCGACACGGTTCCCGGTCGTCGACGAGGCCGAGCTGGCGACACCCGGCTCTGCGCCGTGGCCGCCCGAGGTCGCGCTGTTCGACGTGACCGACGTGACCCCGATCGTCCACACCGCGCCGACTCGTCGCCCCGTGCTCGTCGCCGGTGACGGCGAAGCGCTCGTCGACGCCGCCGCGGCAGGGCTCATCGACGGGAGCGAGCTCGTCGTCTACTCCGCGTCGTTCGCGGGCGACCGCGCCGGGCTACGACGTGTGCTGCACGATGGCGCAGACCTGCTCGTGTCCGACACCAACCGCCGGCGAGCCCGTCGCTGGGGCGCCGTGCGCGACGTGACCGGCCGCACCGAGCGAGCCGGCGAGCAGCCGGTGCGCGAGGACACGGAGGACAAGCGGATCGAGGTGTTCCCCGGCAGCGACGACCGCGATCGCAGCGTGGTCGAGCAGCGCAGTCCCGTCCCCGTGACGGTCACCGCGACCGGCTACGGCGAGCGGTCCATCTATGCACCCAATCAGCGCCCCTCGAACGCGCTCGACGGCGATCGGTCGACCGCGTGGCGCGTCGGTGGCGGCGACGATCCCACCGGCGAGCGCCTGATCGTCGACCTGGCCGAGCCGGCCGCGGTCGATCGGATCACGCTGCGCCAACCCGAGGAGCAACCCGGCGACCGCTTCGTCACCAAGGTGCGTGTGCACCTCGACGACCACGCGACGGATGTGGCCCTGGGCGACGCGTCGCGGCACGGGGACGGCCAGGAGGTGCGCGTCGAGCCGCGGCGGGCGCATCGCGTCGAGCTCGAGATCCTCGACACGAACACTGGAAAGCTCGCCACCTACGGCGGCTCGAACGGCGTCGGCTTCGCCGAGGTGCGCCTCGCCGGACCGGACGGACCGCTGCGCATGCGGGTGGAGGACGTCGTGCGCATGCCGACGCGGCTGCTCGCGGCCGCCGGTCGTGCGTCGCTCGAGCACCGGTTGGTGCTGCTCATGTCGCGGCTCGGCTACGACCCCGCCTCCACGCGGCGCCAGGCCGAGGAGCCCGCGATGGCACGCGCGTTCTCGCTGCCGACGCCACGCACGTTCTCGGTCCGTGGGCAGGCACGAGTCGACCCGAACGCGCCCGACACGACGCTCGACGAGGTCCTCGGAACCGTCGCGTTCGGCGCGGCCTACCGGTCGTCGGGCCATCTCCGTGGGGACGCCGGCGCGCGCGCGTCGAGGGCGTTCGACGACGACCGCAGCTCCGCGTGGGTCGGCGAGCTCGGCGACCCCACGGGTCGCTGGCTCGAGGCATCGCTCGCGTCGCCGATCACGGTGGCCGGCCTCGATCTCGTGCTGGTCGCGGACGGCCGCCACTCCGTGCCGACCCGGCTGCGGCTCGAGGTCGACGGGGCGCCCGCGCGGACCGTCGACCTGCCGCAGGTCGTCGACGGCACGGCGCCGGGGTCGGTGGTCGCCGTGCCCGTGACGTTCGATCCCGTGACCGGGAGCCGGTTCCGCGTGGTGATCGACTCGGCGCGCACCGTGACCACGCGCGATGCGAGAACCGGACGCGACCGCGTGCTCCCTGTCGCGATCGCTTCTGCGGGGATGGCGGGCGCGCCTGCCCCGGCGCCGCCCGGTGTTGTGCCGGCGTCGTGCCGCGACGACCTCGTGTCGCTCGACCGCGTGCCGCTCGCGCTGCGCCTCGTGGGCACGGCGCGGGACGCGAGCGGCCGGCGGGGAGTGGCGCTCGAGTCGTGCGCGTCGCCCGTGCCCTTGCAGGACGGCCGGCACCTGCTCGAGGCGGCACCGGGTCCGCGGACGGGGATCGACGTGGACCGTCTCGTGCTCGGATCGGAGCGCGGCGGCGGTCCGCTGCCGGCTGGGATGCTCGGACCCCGGATCAGCCGCTCGGGCGCCCGTGCCCGCGTCACCGACGAGGGGCCCGCGCACGTGGACGTGAAGGCCCGAACCGACGGGCGACCGTTCTGGCTCGTGTTCGGCCAGAGCGCGAACGCGGGCTGGCACCTGGAGGTCGACGGTGGGGCACGCGTCGGAGCGCGCACGCTCGTCAACGGCTACGCGAACGGGTGGCGCATCGAGCCCGACCGTGCCGGTGAGCTCTCGCTGCGGCTCCGCTGGACGCCACAGCGACTCGTCTGGTGGGGGATCGCGCTCTCGATCGCGGGCGTGCTCGCGTGCGTGGTCCTCGTGCTGCGCCGCCGCGGGCGGGGCCCGGACGCGCCGCGACTCCCGGACGACGAGCCCACGGCACGCTCACCGTTCGCGCGCGTCGAGGGCGTGCCATCCGTCCGGACCACGCTGGTGGCCGCTGGCGCGCTCGGCCTCGTCGCAGGGCTCGGGTCGCGCCCCTGGATCGGCATCGTGGTCGCGCTCGCCACCGCCGCGACGCTGCGCATCGCGCGCATGCGCGGGGTGCTCGGCGCCGCCAGCGTGGTCGTGTTCGGCGCCGCGGCTGCGTACGTGGTGGTGCAGCAGGGGAGATACGGCTACCCGACCATCTCGAGCTGGCCGTCGCAGTTCGACGCGATCGCCGATCTCACGTGGCTCGCGGTGTGGCTGCTCGGCGCCGACGTCGTCGTCGACTGGGTGCACGCGCGGTGGGTGCCCGTGCCCTCGACATGAGGACTGCGCTCGGCGTCGCGCTCGCCGGCGCACTGGTCGCTGGCAGCGTCGGCAGCCCGGTCCGGATCCCGCTCCGTGTCGCCAGTCGCGAGGCCCCAGAGCGTCCGAACATCGTCGTCCTCATGACCGATGACCAGACTGCGGAGTCGCTGCGCTACCTGCCGAACGTCCAACGGCTGCTCGTGGCGCAGGGAACGACGTTCGAGAACCACTTTGCCTCGTACCCGCTCTGCTGCCCCGCCCGCGCGACGTACCTGACGGGCCAGTACTCGCACAATCACGACGTCACGTACAACGAAGGCACCACGGGCGGCTACACGGCGTTCCGCGGCCGCCGCCGCATCGTCCCCGTGGCGCTCCAGCGGGTCGGGTACACGACGATCCACATCGGCAAGTACCTGAACGGATACGGCTTGCTGCACCCGACCGACGTGCCCGCGGGATGGGACGACTGGCAGGCGACCGTCGATCCGACGACCTACCGGTACTACGGCTTCGTCCTGAACCAGAACGGCCGGCTCAACGGCTTCCCGCCGCACGAGTACCAGACCGAGGTCGAGACGCGCCTCGCGATGCTGGCGATCCGCCGGCACGAACGCAGCCGTCACCCGTTCTTCCTCGACGTCGCGTTCCTCGCGCCGCACGCGGTCCAGCGCGAGACGTCGGGGCTCGACCCCCTGGACGAGCGGGCGGTCGGACCCGGCCGGCGTCGCCACGGGATCCGCTACCCGGTTCCCGAGCGTCGGGATCGCGGGAAGTTCGACGGCGTTCCGGTGCCCGACACCGAGTCGTTCGCCGAAGCCGACGTGTCGGACAAGCCGTTGGACATCCAGCAGCGGCCCCTGTTCACGCCACGGGAGGCAGCCTCGATCGTCGAGAACTACCACCTGCGCCTCGAGACGCTGCTCGCGGTCGACCGGGGAGTGGCGCGGATCGTGCACGCGCTGACGCGCGCGCACCACCTGCGCGACACCTACATCATCTTCGTCTCCGACAACGGCTTCTTCCACGGCGAACACCGCGTGCCCTTCGGCAAGTACCTGCCGTACGAGCCGTCGATCCGTGTGCCGCTCGTCATCCGCGGGCCGTACGTGCGCGAGGGCGTGACCAGTGGCGCGCTCACGTCGGACGTCGATCTGCCGGCGACGATCCTCGAGCTCGCCGAGGCGCGTCCGCCTCGCCGGCTCGACGGGCGCTCGCTCGTGCCCCTCCTCCGCGGGCACCGGCTCGAGCGCCGGCGGCGCGCGGTCCTCCTCGAGAGTGGCCGGAACAACGTCGGCGCGCCCGTCTACTCCGGCCTGCGGACCCGCCGCTACAAGTACGTCGAGTACCTCGACGGTGAGCGTGAGCTCTACGACCTGCGCCTCGATCCCCACGAGCTCACCAACGTCGCCGGCGCGCCGGCCGTGCGCGCGGTGCAACGCCGCCTCGCTCGCCAGCTGGCGCGGGTGCGGGCCTGCCGGGGCGACGCCTGCCCCTGACCTAGCCTCCCGTCGTGGCCGACGAACCGAAGTCGTTCTTCCTCGGCGCCGAGATCGCCGACTACATCGTTCGTCACGGCACACCGCCCGACGACGCGCAACGGTGGCTCATCGCGGAGACGCGGGCGCGCTTCGGCGATTTCCAGATGATGCAGATCTCGCCCGAGCAGGGCGCGTTCATGCAGCTGCTGACGAGCGCGATCGGCGCGCGCCGTGCGGTCGAGATCGGGACCTTCACCGGGTACTCGTCGCTGTGCATCGCACGGGGTCTGGTCGAGGGCGGGCGGCTGCTGTGCTGCGACGTGAGCGAGGAGTTCACCGCGGTGGCCCGCGAGGCATGGGAGCGCGGCGGCGTGCGGGACCGCATCGACCTGCGCATCGCGCCGGCGATCGAGACGCTCCGGGCGCTCCCCACCGACCAGCCGATCGACCTCGCGTTCATCGACGCCGACAAGCCGAGCTACGCGGCGTACTACGAGGAGCTGCTCCCGCGCCTGCGGGTGGACGGGCTGATCCTCGTCGACAACACCTTGTGGATGGGCGCGGTCGTCGACGAGCGCGCGCAGGACGAGGACACCCTGGCCATCCGGGCCTTCAACGACCTCGTCGCGGCCGACGACCGCGTCGAGACCGCCATGCTGCCCCTCGGCGACGGGGTCACCCTCCTGCGCAAGCGCTGATTCAAGGCCGTAAGCGCGACGGTGCGGTGACGGTCAGGGACCCGACGATCCACGACCCGGAGGGGGAGGACATGGCGGAGACGTTCGACGATTGGCAGCGGAAGGTGTCGGACAAGGTCGGTGAGCCGGTGCTCGGCTTGATCGGCGTGCAGCCGCGCGGCGCGGCCGGCGCGGCGGGCGCCGGCATCGGGCTGTCGAGGATCAGCCCGCTCGCGAGCATGGCTGTCTCGAAGATGCAGGCCAGGAAGGGCAACCCGAAGGCCGGTGGGCTCGGCAAGATCAGCGTCTGGCAGACGAAGAGCGCGATCCTCGCCGCCACGGCGGAGAAGCTCTACGTCTTCGAAGCGAAGTACGGCATGGGCGGTCTGAAGCTGAAGGATCCCATCTTCGTGTGGCCGCGCCGCGACGTGAAGATCTCCGCCGAGCGGAAGAAGGCGACGGCCGCGATCGACATCCAGCTGGCCGACGGCACGACGTTCGAGGTCGAGTCGATGATGCTCGGCGGCGGCGCGAGGCAGCTCGAGCAGTTCACCGCTGTGATGCAGGCATAGCCGGCTCGGCGTCGTCGCTGGGGGCGGCGAGCTGGCCCGACATCCGGTCGACGAACGACCCCTCGCGGTCGAACGCGGCGCTCATCGCCTGGCGCAGCTCGGCCCGACGGCGCCACCCCGCGCCGAGCACGCGCGGCCGGAGCTGCCGATGCAGCGGCAGGTAGCCGAGCTCCCAGATCGTCAGGAGGCCCCAGAACGCGAGGTCGTCGTTCGTGCCGCCCGGGAGCAGACGCGTGTGGAAGCGCATCGAGATGTGGATGTAGTGGACGATGAGGTTCGCGACGGCGTCGGCGAGGACGGCCTGGTCGACGGAGATGACGCTCGCGGCATCGGCGGGGAGCTCCGTCGTCTCGTGGACGCGGCGATGGGGCACGTCGACCACCCAGTAGGGCGCGTCCGGCACGTCGGCGAGCACGAAGCCGATCGGCCGCTTGATCGCGAGCCTCCCCGACAGCGGCGGCAGCACGCGGAGGAAGCGCTGGAAGAACTCGGCGAACTCCGCGAAGGTGAGCGTGCGCTCGGACTCCTCGTGCCGGGCGCGCGCGATGGCCGGTGAGGCGATGTCGGCCAGCTCGTCGAGGTGCCGCTCGCGGTCCGTGTACCAGTCGAACGCGGCGCGATCGAACCCGGACGCGCTGTCCCACGAGTCGCCGGGTGCCATGAGCACGACGTCTGTCGGCGACTCCGGGTGCGCGGCCTCGAACGCCTGCTTCACCTCGGGCGGTGTCACGAGGTGCTCGTTGCAGTGCCGGGTCTGGGGGTGCAGGAACCCCACCATGCTGGCGAACGGCACCGCGTGCCGGGGCTGGATCGCGTGCATCGCGTCGCAGAAGTCGTCGATGAACGTCTGCCGGGAGATCCGTCCGAGGTCACGGGGGTCGTCCGCCTCGTAGCAGTTGGGGTAGCCCTGCGCGAACGAGTGGCTCTTGAGCGCGACGTCCGGCCGGCCGTGCCGCGCGATCACCTGGCGGAGCGACCGGCCCCTGATCTTGCAGTCGTTGATGTCCCAGATGGACGTCTCACCGTCGGCGATCACGAGCAGGGTGTCGTCGAAGTCGTACTGGTACGACGCGATGCTCACGTCGGGGGCGAGCTCGTGCACGCGTCCGTGTGGCAGCTCGGTCACGTCCTCGAACCCGAGCCGCCCGAACTCCGTCGCCATGATGTCGACCCCGAACTTCGGGATGAGCACCTTGGTGCGACGGTCGAGGCGCCGCACCGTCGGGTAGTGGAAGTGGTCGAAGTGGTCGTGCGTGACGTAGAGGTAGTCGGGCGTGAGCCATGCCGGGTCGGTGTCACCGCTCGGAGGGAAGTGCCACCACGACCGCCAGTAGCACGACCCAGAGAACCACGGGTCGACGAGGATCGTGGGCCCGCTCGTCTCGACGAACAGCGTGCTGTGACCCGTGACCGTGAAGCGCATCGGACGCGACGCTAACCCGAGGGCGGATGCGTCGATTCCGATCGAGTGGCGCGAGACGTGCCGGTGAAGCGGAGCCGGAGGATCGCGCGCAGCACGCTCCAACCGACCCGCGGCGTCAGCTTCTTGCCTTCCTCGACACCGCGTGGCTCGAACGTCACCGGCACCTCGAGGATCCGATGCCCGCGACGGATCAACATGCACGTGATCTCGGCGTCGATGTCGAAGCCGTCGCAACGGAGGTCGAGGTCGTGGAGCACCTCGGAGCGCATCACCTTGTAGCACGTGAGGATGTCGGTCATGTGGCGGAGGTACAGGACGTTCGCGGTCCACGTCAGGACCTTGTTGCCGACATAGCTCACCATCGGAGCAGGCCCGCGGCCGCGGCCCTTGAACCTCGAGCCGAAGACGACCTGCGACCTCCCGTCGACGATCGGCGCGAGCAGCGACGGGATCTGGACCGGGTCCAGCTCGAGGTCGGCGTCCTGGATCATCACGATGTCGCCGCGCGCGCGCTCGAACCCGGTGCGCACCGCTCGACCCTTGCCCCGTGCGACGTCCTCGAGGACGACGACGATCTCGGGCACGTCCGCGAGCTCGCCGAGCGCTTCGCGCGTGCCGTCGGTCGACGCGCCGTCGACGACGATGATCTCCTTCGGCATGCCGACGTCGACGGTGCGGACCCGGTCGAGCAGGGTCATCACCGTGTCGCGCTCGTTGCGGACCGGGACGACGATCGAGAGCATCACGCGTCGGCGACCCCGACCATGCGCGCCGCGTCCTCGAGCTGGTCGAGGCGGTCGATCGCGAGCCAGAAGCCATCGAAGGGATAGGCCCCGACCCGGCGCCCGGAGGTGGCGGCGACGTTCACGAGATGGGGGATCTCGTACGGGCTCCCG
This sequence comes from Acidimicrobiia bacterium, assembly GCA_036559825.1. Classification (GTDB taxonomy): domain Bacteria; phylum Actinomycetota; class Acidimicrobiia; order IMCC26256; family PALSA-555; genus DATBSK01. The sequence continues at coordinate 28,326 of DATBSK010000100.1, forward strand.
GGCGTGATCAGGTCGAGCGTCGACCAGCGGAACACGTAGATGCCCGCGTTGACCGTGTCGGTGACCGCGGGCTTCTCGACGATCCCGGTGATCCGGTCGCCGTCGAGCTCGACGACGCCGTACGGGTGGCGCAGCTGGAACTCGCGCGTGACCATCGTCAGGTCGTTGCCCGCCTGCTCGTGGAAGTCGAGGAGGGCGCGCATGTCGAGATCGGTGACCAGATCGCCGTTCATGACGAGGACCGAGCCGGATTCGGGCTCGTCCGCGCAGAGCTCGGCGCGCACGAGTCCCAGGGGCCCGGCCGTGCCCAGCGGCTCCGACTCGCGGGCGTACTGGATCTGCACCCCGAGCTGCGACCCGTCACGGAAGTACGTCTCGATGAGCTCGGCGCGGTACCCGACCGCCATGACGATGTCGGAGAGACCGAAGGTCTTCAGCCGCTCGACGATCTCCTCGAGGATCGGCTTCTCGCCGATCGGGAGCAGCGGCTTCGGGATCGTGTAGGTCAACGGGCGGAGCCGCACGCCGCGGCCACCGGCGAGCAGCACGGTCTTCGTGCTCATGCGGCGCTCACACCGCGTACTCGTGCGGCCGGTAGTCCGCGAGATGCTCGCCGATCCAGTCGGTCGTCCGCCGCAGGCCCTCGTCGAGCGGGACCTGGGGCTCCCAGCCTGCGAGCTGGCGCGCGAGTGACGCGTCGGCGAGCAGACGCGTCACCTCGCTCTTCGCGGGGCGGACGCGCCGCGCCTCCTCCGAGACCTCGAGTGGGTGTCCGACGATGGCCTCGACCTTCGTGACGATCTCGCCGATGCTCACGTCCGTGCCGGAGCCCACGTTGACGACCTGTCCGAGCGCCGCATCCGACGACGCGACGGCGAGGAACCCGCGCGCGGTGTCTTCCACGAACGTGAAGTCGCGTCGGGTCTCGAGGGTGCCGAGCTGGATCCGGCCGCCCACCAGCGCCTGGCTGATGATGGTCGGGATCACCGCCCGGGCCGACTGCCGGGGGCCGTAGGCGTTGAAGGGCCGCACGATGCTGATCGGCAGCCCGAACGAGCGGTGGAAGCTGACGCCCAGCGCGTCGGCCGCGATCTTCGAGGCGCTGTAGGGCGACTGCGCCTGCAACGGGTGCTGCTCGTCCATCGGGACCCGCAGTGCAGACCCGTACACCTCGCTCGTCGAGGTCAGGGCGATGCGACCGACCGACCCGAGCTCCTTGGCCGCGAGCAGCACGTTCGCCGTGCCCATGACGTTGGTGTCGATGACCTCCTGCGGGTGCTCGTAGGAGTAGGGGATGCCGACGAGCGCCGCGAGATGGAAGACGGCGTCGGCCCCGCGGAGCACCGATCGGACCGCGTCGGGGTCGCGCACGTCCCCAGAGGTGACCTCGACGTCGGACATGACCGCGTCGGGCAGGTCGTCGAGGCACCCCCGTTGCCCGCGCGAGGTGTACCGGAGCATGGCCCGGACGCGCGCGCCGTCGCGCACGAGGGCCTCCACCACTGCGCTCCCGATGAAGCCGCCGGCGCCGGTGACGACGACTGTCTGGTCCCCGAAGCGCACCGGTCGTCCCCTTTCGCGCTCATCGGTCGAGCAAGAGACTCTAGAACCTGCCTGTGCGCCCGTATCGGTAGTAGCCCTGGAAGGTCGCGCCGACCTCCTCGGGCAGGGGGACGACCTGCCCGAGGGCACGAGCGCCCCAGACGATCTCCGCGGTGCGCTCGACGAGCGCGGCGATGTGGAGCGCGTCCTTCGGCGTCCTGCCGACCGCGAACAGCCCGTGGTTCGCCATCAGCACGCACGCACGGTCCGCGACGCGCGTGGCGACCTCGTCCGCGAGCTCTTCGGTACCCGTCGTGCGGTAC
>DATBSK010000101.1:0-3111 GCA_036559825.1 Acidimicrobiia bacterium
ACGGTAGGGCCATGAGGCCCGACCGAGCGAGCGCCCGCGGCCCGGGTACCCCGGGCTGCAGCGAGCGAGGCAAAAGAGCTGGCCCGTGAGCGCGGACGTCAACCTCTGGAGCCGAGCCGAGCACGCGACGCGCTACCTCGAGGAGCGGGCGCAGCTTCCCCACCGCCTCGAGGGGTACGGCGCGCTGCTCGAGGCGCTCCCGGTGACCGTGCGGCGCGTGCTCGACCTCGGATGCGGCGACGGTGAGGTCACCGCGCGCGTGCTCGAACAGCATCCCGGTGCCGAGGCGGTCGCGTGCGACTTCTCCGCCGAGATGCTCGGCCGAGCCCGGTCTCGCTTCGCCGGCGTGCCGGCGGTGACCGTCGTCGAGCACGACCTCGACGACTCCCTCCCTGCCGCCTGGGGGACGTTCGACGTGGTCGTGTCCGCGTTCGCGATCCATCACGTGGTCGACGAGCGCAAGCGCGCGCTCTACGGCGAGATCTTCGAGTGCCTCGAGCGCGGCGGGACGTTCTGCAACCTCGAGCACGTGGACTCGCCGACGCCGGAGCTCCACGAGGCGTTCCTGGCCGCGATCGGCCAGTCACTCGCCGAGGACGACCCGTCGAACAAGCTCGTCGCCGTCGAGACCCAGCTGGTGTGGCTGCGCGAGCTCGGGTTCCAGCACGTCGACTGCCATTGGAAGTGGCGCGAGATGGCGTTGCTCGCGGGCGCCAAGCCGCTTGCCTGAGCTGTACTTCGTCGCGCGCGACCTCTGCTTCCGCGAGCTCGTGGAGGACGACATCCCGCTGGTGGCGCGCTGGCTCTCGGACCCGCTCGTGATCGAGTGGTGGCACGGGACCTCTCGCCCCTTCGACGAGGCGAAGGTCCACGAGCACTACTTCGTCGAGTCGGAGGGCTGGGCGACCAACGCCATCGTCGAGCTGCACGACCGACCGGTCGGCTTCCAGGAGTGGTACCCGCTCGCCGAGCTCTCGCCGGAGGACCGCGCGAAGCACGCGGCGCTCGGCTTCGACGTCGTCGACGCGTTCGGCATCGACCAGTTCGTCGGCGCGTCGGACCTGCACGGACGCGGCATCGGAACCCGTCAGGTGCAGGCGGTCACGGCCTGGTTGCATGACCAGCGAGCTGCGGAGCGGGTCGGCAGCGCCCCGGTCGTCGAGAACGCACGCTCGATCCACGTGCTCGAGAAGGCCGGCTTTCACGACGTCGGCGTCATCCCGGCGTTCGACGACCTCGACGGCGAGATGCGAGATTGCCTGCTCATGGCGCACGCCCGAGTGCCTCAATCCCGCTGTCCCAGGTGACGACAATCTTCTCCATGCGCAGAAGCCTCACGATCGTGGTCTCGGCCGGCGCGCTCGTCGCGGGACTCCTCACGTCGACCGCCGGCGCGGGCCCGGCGCGGCAGGCGACCGACATCGGCATCACCGAGGACGAGATCCGGATCGCGGTCATCGCCGACGTGGAGAACTCCTTCTCGCCTGGGCTCAACCAGGCGAACGTCGACGCCGTCGAGGGCTTCGCCCGCACCGTGAACCGCGCTGGGGGCATCGCGGGCCGGAAGCTCGTCGTCGACTTCTACGACTCGAAGCTGAGCGCCGACGAGACGCGCAACGCGCTCGTCAACGCGTGCGAGCGCGACTTCGCGCTCGTCGGCACGGGCGCGAACTTCCTCGTGGACCCGGAGCCGATCATCACCTGCCCCGACAGCGCGGGGCGCCCGACGGGCATCCCCGACCTCACGACGTTCTCGCTCGATCCCGCGTACCAGTGCTCGTCGGTGTCGTTCCAGATCCTCCCACCCGACCTCGACTGCTCGACGATCGACGATCCCGAGGAGCGCTACCGCGTGCAGGTCGGCACCGCCCGGTACTTCCAGCGCCGCTTCGGGAAGCTGCACGGCATCTACGTGCTGTCGGGCGACCTCGAGTCGGTGCGCGATGCCTCGCTCCCGCTCGTGAACGCGTGGACACAGGTGGGCGTGAAGCAGGACGGTGAGGGCGCGTACTTCATCTCCTCGGTGGCACCACGAAGCGCGCTGACGCCGTACACGTTGACGCTGAAGGACAACGAGTCGACGTTCGCCTATCTCGGCGTGCCCGTCGAGCTCGTCGCCGGGTTCCGGCAGGAGGCGCAGGTCCAGGGGGTGGACGCGGTCAAGGCGTGGGTCTGCGCCTTCGAGTGCTACGACCGCACGTTCGTCGAGGCGGGCGGGCCCGACGTCGACGGCGAGCTGATCACGAGCACGACGATCCCCTTCGAGGAGGCGCGCGCCGTACCGGCGCTGGCGCGCTATCTCAAGGCGGTCGGCCGCGACAACGCCGAGGGGTTCGGCGTCCAGGCGTGGATCGCCGGGGTCCTGTTCCGGCAGGTGGTCGAGCGCATCGTCAAGACCGGTGGCGTCAACGCGGTGACGCGCGCCGCGGTGCTCGACGGCCTCCGCAACGTCCATGCCTTCGACGCCGGCGGGATCCTCGGTACCACCGACATCGGCTCCAAGATCCCGAGCGACTGCTTCCTCGTGCTCGAGGTGAAGGGCGGCCGGTTCGTGCGCGCCACCCCGAAGAAGCCGGGCACCTTCGATTGCAAGCCGTCGAACCGGCGTACGATCTCCCTGGATCTGCTCGAACCGACGTAGCAACGACAGGAGCGGTGATGTCCCGGGTCCAGCTCGCACTCAACGTCGACGATCTCGACGCGGCCATCGACTTCTACTCGCGGCTGTTCGGCACGAAGCCCGCGAAGGTGCGCGACGGCTATGCGAACTTCGCCATCGACGAGCCGCCCCTCAAGCTCGTGCTCGTGACGGGCTACGGCACGCCGGGCTCGCTGAACCACCTCGGTGTCGAGGTCGAGACCACCGACGACGTCCAGGCCGCCCAGACCCGGCTCACCGACGAGGGCCTCGAGACACGCAGCGAGGAGCAGACGGAGTGCTGCTACGCCACCCAGGACAAGGTCTGGGTCGGCGACCCCGCCGGGGCGTGGTGGGAGGTCTACACCGTCCTCGGCGACTCCGACGTCTTCGACCCCACGCAGAGGGCCGACGCCGGCACCTGATGCTTGTTTGGTCGATCGAAGGTGAGGCCGTAGAGGTCGACCGCGTTC
>DATBSK010000102.1:0-13791 GCA_036559825.1 Acidimicrobiia bacterium
ACCGCATGCACCTTCGCGACGGTCGCAGGCTTCCGGCTCGTGAAGAGGACCGCGTAGAGCCCGTCGAGATCGAGGGTCGTGACGCTCGACACCGATTTGGCGCCGAGCGCCGGCTTCAGGTGGCGTTCTGCCACCGCTCGATACGTCGAGATCGTCGTCGGGCTTCGGCCCAACATCTCGATGTGTCGGAGCCAGCGGTCGAGCACAGCGCCAAACGTCGCGTCACTGCGGGCGACGATGTTGCCGTCCGCCGCACCAGTCACGAGTCGCGCTCGCAGAGCCTTCGCATCGCGTAATGACCCGCGCACGATGCGGGCCTTCTGACGGTAACGACCCTGGTCGTCGCGTCCGAGGCTGACGACAACCTTGTAGACGCCCGGCTCAAGCTCGTAGATGCCCGCCGTCCGCTTGGAGCCCTTCGCCACGATCGCCTCCGTCGGTCGGTTGTTGACTCGTTCTTGACCGACGACCGAGGTCGACGTGACTGGCGCAGCGGAAACGCTTGCTGATCAGGCGCTTCGTGGTGGGCGGTAGAGGATTTGAACCTCTGACCCCTTCCGCGTCAAGGAAGTGCTCTCCCCCTGAGCTAACCGCCCGTGTAGGACCCGTCAGGCTACCAGCCACCTTGCACGATCCAAGATGCGTCTCTCGACCCTCTCCATGACGGTGAGGGACGCATCATGTGGTTCATTCCTCCGCGATCGCGGCGAGGACGTCCAGGCGCGCGGCGCGCCATGCTGGGTACACCGCGGCGACCACGCCTGCGACCATCGACAGCGCGACGAAGATCACGAGCTGCGCGACGGGGACGCGCACCTCGGTGATGCCCTGTGACTCCAGCGCCGCGACGAACACCCAGCCCCACACCAGGCCGACGGCGGTGCCCACGAGCCCGCCGATGAGCGCGACGACCACCGACTCGCCGCGCACCATGCGCCGGATCTGGCGGCGCGTCGTGCCGACGGCGCGCAGCAGGCCGAGCTCGCGCGTGCGCTCGTAGACCGACAGCGCCAGGGTGTTGATGATGCCGAGCACGGCGACGATCTCGGCGAGCAGGAGGAGCGCAGCCGTCACGGCGAGGAAGCGGTCGATCGCTCGTTCCTGCTCGTCCTTGTACTGCTGACGGGTCAGCACGTCGATGTTCGGGAACTTGTCGCCGAGCGCTCGCTCGATCGCGGCGCGCGCCGCGGCGAGGTCGCCGTCGCGTGCCGCGACGTACACGAGCGAGTCCTGGTCGTCGGTGCCGAAGCCCGTCAGATAGGCCGAACGGGGCACGATGAACGGCACCGGGAGGCCGCCGGTGAAGTCCTCCTGGTCGTAGATGCCGGCGACCCGCAGGGTGAGGAAGCCGCGGGGGAACTGGATCGTCCGCCGGTCACCGGGATGCAGACCGTACCGCTCGGCGGTGCGCCGGAAGACGAGCATGCCGTCCTCGCGCATCCTCCGGATGCTGCCGGGCGAGGTCCGCAGGTCGACGACGCGCGAGAGCTGGGTCGGGTCGACACCGGCGACGGTCTCCTCCTGGAGCTCGACGCGCACGTTCCCGAAGCGGAACGCAGCAACCGCGTCGAGCTCCGGCAGGCCCTCGAGCCGCTCCGCGACCTGCGGGGAGAAGCCGGCGAACTGCTGTGCCTTCAGGATGAAGTCGGCGCGGATCCCGCGGTCGACGGCGCGCTCGACCGACGCCTTCGCCGACTCGCCGAAGATCGCGACCAGGCCGACGAGGGCCAGACCGACGACGAGCGCCGATGCCGTCGCCGCCGTGCGCCGCGGGTTGCGCATCGCGTTCTCGCGCGCGAGGACTCCGGACGGACCGAGGGCGCGCAACGGGCGCCCGAGAACACCGGCGAACGGGTGCGCGAACGTGGCCAAGAGCACCACGACGCCGAGGAAGAGCAGCAGCGCACCGACCGCGACGATCCAGATCTCGTTCGTCACGTCGTGCGCGGCGCGGGAGCGGTCGATGCCGATGACGAGGCAGGGCACGCTCAGCGCGACCAGTGCCGTGCCGATGACGCGCCGGCGCCGGAAGGGTCGTGGCCGCTCCTCGCGCACGTCGTTGATCGCGGCGATCGGTGCGATCCGCGCGGCGCGCACTGCGGGGATCACCGATGAGAGCACCGTGACGAACGTGCCGACGGCGAGCGCGGCGACGATCGTGCGGTCCTGGATGACGAGCGCGCCCTCGGGTACGTGGAACCCGAGCTCGCCGACCACCGCCAGCAGCACTGCGGCGAGGCCGATCCCCGTGAGGAGCCCGAGTGCGGAGGCGAGCAGGCCGACGATCGCCGCCTCGACGATCACCGCGACGACGACTTGTCGGCCGCGAGCTCCCATCGCGCGCAGCAACCCGAGCTCGCGAGTCCGCTGCGCGACCAGGATCGCGAAGGTGTTGAAGATGATGAACCCACCCACGACCAGGCCGATCGCGGCGAACCCGAGCAGCAGCTGCGTGAGCAGCGCGAAGAAGTCGCTGAACTGACTGCTCCGGTCGGCTGCGAACTCGCTCGCGGTCGACACCTCGAAGCCGGTCCCCAAGCGTCGGCGGATGCGCTCCACGAGCGCGTCGTGGTCGACGCCGGGCTTCGCCACGACGTTGACGGCATCGATGAGGCCGGGCGCATCGAACACCCGTTGCGCGGTCGCGAGGTCGAACGCGGCGAACGTCACCGCGAGCGGCTGGTTCCGAGTGCCGAAGCGGAACAGGCCCGAGATCGTGAACCGCTCCTTCGGGCCGTCGAGCAGCACGTCGACCGTGCCGCCGACCTCGAAGCCGTGCTCGCGAGCTGTTCCCACGTCCATCGCGACCTCGTGGTCGGCCCGCGGACGGTCGCCGTCGACGAGATGGAGGGGGCGGCGGGCCCGGGGAGCCTGGGACCATGTGATGCCGATCGTCGGCGCGCCGCCGTTCTGGATGGAGTCGCCGTCGTGACCGACAAACTGGGCGTAGCCCTCGAGGAAGCCGTGCGCGGAGCGGACACCCGCGACCTGCCGGACTGCGCCCACCGTCGCGTCGGCCACGCGCTCGCGCTCACCGTCGCCACCGAACGGCGCACGCGGGCGCACGACGACGTCGATGCCCAGCACGGTCTCGCGGAAGAACGACTGGAACGACTGGTCGAGCGTGTCGGTGAGCACGTACGTGCCCGCGACGAAGCTCACGCCGAGGAGCACGGACAAGGCGGTGAGCGCGAGCCGCACCTTGCGAGCGAGCAGCCCGCGGATGGTCGCCTTCCACATGTTGCTGCCATCATGACCGGATGGGGTTGCTCGAGGGATGCATCGCGCTCGTCACCGGCGGCGGTTCGGGGATCGGCGCCGCGACGTGCCGCCGGATGGCCGCCCAAGGCGCCACCGTCGCCGTCGTGGACATCGTCGAGGACGCGGCGAAGGCCGTCGCCGAGGAGATCGGCGGTGTGTCGTACGGCGTCGACGTCACCGACTACCTCGCGCTCGAGGACGCGTGCCGCGACGCGGCCGAGCGCTTCGGTGGGCTCACCACGCTGTTCAACAACGCCGGCTCGTCGAACATGGCCGGGGTGCACGAGTGGGACATCGCCGAATGGGAACGCATCGTGCGGTTGAACCTGACGGGCGTCTTCCACGGGATGCGCGCAGCCGTCCCACTCATGCTGGCCACCGACGCACCGCCCGCGGGGAGGGCGATCGTGTCGACGTCCTCGATCAGCGGCACGCGGCCCGCGGCCGGTGAAGCGCCCTACGCCGCCGCGAAGGCCGCGGTCGCGGCACTGACCGCCACGGCCGCGCTCGAGTACGGGCCCGACATCCGCGTGAACGCCGTCGCGCCCGGGATGATCCACACCGGCCTCACCGACATCCTGCTGACCGGGTTCGACTGGACGGTCCCCCACATGACTGCGAAGACGCCGGCGGCCCGGATCGGCACGCCCGAGGACATCGCCGACGTCGTCGTGTTCCTGTGCTCGGACGCGGCCCGCTTCATCACCGGCCAGAACCTGGTCGTCGACGGTGGCATGACGCTGCACGGCGCCGGGGTCGACGGGCTCTACGACCGCTTCCGGGAGATGCTCGGGCGCTGACCCGCAGCCAGCCCATCTCGCGCCCAGCGTGGCGCGAGACCCTCAAGTACCCACTCTCCGTGGTCGATCCCATGGCCCATGAGGCTGGGACGTCGGATCGGGTCCTCGGTCGCCGCGCTGGCGATCGCCGGGACCCTTGCCGCGTGCGGGCCGGGAACGGTCGCCGGACCTGCGCCGGCAGGCGGAGGCGGGTGCGCCGGCGGGCCCCCCGACGGGACGGCGGCGGCGATCTTCGACGCGACGAACGCCAGCCGTGCCTCGGCCGGGCTCCCCGCGCTCCAGTGGGACGCGCAGCTCTCGTGCCTGGCCAGCGAGTGGAGCAAGGTCCAGGGCGACTCGGGCAGCATGTACCACCGCGATCTCGGTGCCGTGCTCGCCTCGTCGGACTACGTGAGCTACCAGACCATCGGCGAGAACGTGCTGCAGGGGCCGGCGGACATGAGCGGAAGCGCGATGCACAGCGCCTGGATGAACTCGCCCGAGCACCGGGCGAACATCCTGTCGGGCGCGTTCTCCTCGTTCGCGGTCGCGGTCTACTACGCGAACGGGCAGGTCTGGGCGACCGAGAACTTCGGCGGCTGAGCCGGGGGGACGGGACTCAGTCGCGGTGGGAGTCGGCGCTCTCGAGGGCGTGCGCGCCGGCGAGGACCCCGGCCCATCCCCCGAAGAACACGCCCGCGACCACACCGACGACCGCGCCGATCGCGATCGTGGACGCCCACGAGCCCGGCCAGTCGGCGACGGCAAGCGCGATCATCACGATGCCGATCCAGATCACGATGCAGATCGGCACCGCGATCGCGGTGGCCCGGGCGATCGAGACCATGACCCTGCGCTCCGCGACCTGGATCTCGGTGAGCTGGGCCTCCTGCCGGACCTCGAGCTGGCTCATGCCGGGAAATCTAGGCGCGCTCGGAGCCGAGGATCGGCTCCAGGCGACGCATGATCGCGTCGGCTGCGTCGTCCACCGTCGTCGTGGCGGTCTCGACGACGAGATCCGGTGCCTCCGGGGGCTCGTAGGGATCGTCGACCCCGGTGAACCCGGTGATCTCGCCCGCGCGGGCCTTCGCGTAGAGGCCCTTCGGATCGCGCGCCTCGCACACGTCGACCGGCGCGTCGACGAAGACCTCGACGAACGGGAGGCCGGCGGCGGCGTGGAGCGCGCGGGCGTGGTCGCGCCCGGCGCGGTACGGGCTGATCACCGGCACGAGCGCGACGACCCCCGCATCCGCGAAGAGGCGGGCCACCTCGGCGACACGCCGCACGTTCTCGGCCCGGTCGGCCGCGGAGAACCCCAGATCGCCGTTGAGCCCGTGGCGGAGGTTGTCACCGTCGAGCGTGTACGTGACCAGCTGCCGTGCGGCGAGACGTTCGTTGAGCGCGGCTGCGATCGTCGACTTGCCCGAACCGGAGAGGCCGGTGAGCCAGACCGTGAGCCCGTGGACGCCCGCCGCCTGCCATCGCTTCTCGCGCGGGACGCCCTCGTCGTGCCAGACGACGTTCGGGCTGCGTTCGGCCACGCCGTCGCTCAGGACGTCGGCGAGCCGAGCACCATCCCCGCGCCGACGGTCTCGAACGTGCCCTCGTCGACGAGGATGAAGCTCCCGGTCACACGGTTGCGGCGGTACTCGTCGATGAACAGCGGCAGCGTCGTCCGGACGGTGACGCGGCCCATGTCGTTCATCGCGAGCGCCTGGTGCGTCTCGTCGCGGTGCAGTGTGTTCACGTCGAGCCGGTAGTGCAGGTTCTGGACCTTCGCCCGCGCGCTGCGAGTGGTGTGCTTGATCACGTAGACGTTCCCCTGCTGCAGCGGGCGCTCGCTGAACCAGCAGACCATCGCGTCGACGTCCTGGGTGACGCTCGGTGTGTTGTGCGGCCGGGCGATCATGTCGCCCCGACTGATGTCGAGGTCGTCGGCGAGACGGATCGCGACCGACATCGGCGGGAACGCCTCCTCGACCGGCCCGCCGTAGCGGTCGATGCTCGCGATCGTGGTCGTGAACCCGCTCGGCAGCACGACGACCTCGTCGCCCGGACGGAACATGCCGCTCGCGACCTGTCCGGCGTACCCGCGGTAGTCGTGATGCTCGTGGCTCATCGGTCGCACGACGTACTGGACCGGGAAGCGGGCGTCGATCAGGTTGCGGTCGGAGCCGATGTACACGTGCTCGAGGTGGTGGAGCAGCGTCGGGCCCTCGTACCACGGCGTGTGCGCGGAGTGACTGACGACGTTGTCGCCGTGCAGCGCCGACACCGGCACGAAGGTGAGGTCGTCGATGTCGAGCTTCGCGGCGAAGTCGATGAACTCTTCGCAGATCTCGTCGTACCGCTGCTCGTCGAAGTCGACGAGATCCATCTTGTTGACGCACAGCACGAGGTGCTTGACCTGGAGCAGCGACGCGATCACCGCGTGGCGACGCGACTGCTCGAGCACGCCCTTGCGGGCGTCGACGAGCACCAGCGCGAGGTCCGCCGTCGACGCCCCCGTGACCATGTTGCGCGTGTACTGGATGTGCCCGGGGGTGTCGGCGATGATGAACTTGCGCCGCGGCGTCGCGAAGTACCGGTACGCGACGTCGATCGTGATCCCCTGCTCGCGCTCGGCACGCAGGCCGTCCGTGAGCAGGGCCAGGTTCGTGTAGTCGAAGCCGCGGTCGCGCGAGGTCCGCTCCACCGATTCGAGCTGGTCCTCGAAGATCTGCTTCGTCTCGAGCAGCAGACGACCGATCAGGGTCGACTTCCCGTCGTCGACGGAACCCGCGGTCGCGAAGCGCAGGAGCTCCACTATCGACCGTCCCTCATCAGAAGTAGCCCTCGCGCTTGCGGTCCTCCATGCCGGCCTCGGAGATCCGGTCGTCGGCACGAGTGGCACCGCGCTCGGTGAGCCGTGAGGCCGCGACCTCGGCGATCACGGCATCTACCGACGTGGCGCTCGACTCGACGGCGCCCGTGCACGACGCGTCGCCCACGGTGCGGAACCGCACCAGCCGCTCCTCCGGCTCCTCCCCGTCGATCAGCGTGACGTAGGGAGTCACCGCGAGCAGCATCCCGTCGCGCTCGAACACCGGCCTGCGGTGCGCGTAGTAGATGGACGGGAGCTCGACGCCGTCGTCGGCGACGTACTGCCAGATGTCGAGCTCGGTCCAGTTGCTCAGCGGGAACACGCGGATGTGCTCGCCCTTGCGGTGACGCCCGTTGTAGAGGTTCCACAGCTCGGGCCGCTGGTTCTTCGGGTCCCACTGGCCGAAGTCGTCGCGGAACGAGTACACACGCTCCTTCGCGCGCGCCTTCTCCTCGTCGCGCCGGCCGCCGCCGAACACTGCGTCGAAGTGGTGCTCGTTGATGGCGTCGAGCAGCGTGACCGTCTGCAGCCGGTTCCGGCTCGCCCGGGGGCCGGTCTCCTCGACGACGCGCCCGGCGTCGATCGACGCCTGCACCGACGCCACGACGAGCTGGACGCCGAGCTCCGCGACCCGCCGGTCACGGAACTCGAGCACCTCGTCGAAGTTGTGGCCCGTGTCGACGTGCATCACGGGGAACGGGATCCGCGCCGGCCAGAACGCCTTCTCCGCGAGGCGGAGCATGACCGCGGAGTCCTTGCCGCCGGAGAACAGGAGAACCGGGCGCTCGAACTCGGCCGCGACCTCGCGGAAGATGTGGATCGACTCGGCTTCGAGCGCGTCGAGATGCGAGAGCTGCGTCGTCATCGAACTGCCAATGGTACCGGCGCCGTAGCCTGCGCCTCGTGCCGTCCGCGCTGGTGCTCGCGAACCGCGACGACGCCGACGCCGGACTGGTCGGGGTCGCGCTCGACGAGCACCGCTATCGCTTGACGCTCCTCGCCCGCGAGGACGCGGAGGACGGCTGGCCCGACGATCCCGCATCCGGCGCGGACCTGGTGCTCGTGCTCGGCTCCGACTGGTCCGTCTACGCAGACGAGGTGCGGGCTCCCGTGACGCGCGAGCGCGACGTGCTCGCCGCCGCCGTCGCGCGCGAGCAGCCCGTGCTGGCGATCTGCTTCGGCGCGCAGCTGCTCGCCACGGCCCTCGGTGGCGCGGCGGGGCCCGCGGGCTGCACCGAGCTGGGATGGCGCGAGGTCGTGCCCGTCGACTCGAGCATCGAGCCCGGGCCGTGGTTCCAGTTCCACAGCGACACCTTCACGCTCCCGCCCGAAGCGACCCTGCTCGCGGAGAGCGACCCCGAGCCGGTCGCCCGAGCCGGGCTCACCGCTGAGGAGCTCGTGTCCCGGACGGCGCAGGAGCAGGAGCGCGCCCGCCTGGCCGCGCATCGGCTCGTCACCTCGTTCCTCCGGTCCTAGTCTCGTGGAGATGAGGCACGCGAACCGGGGGATATCGACGTGACCGCGATCATCGACTGCGACCAGCACCTGTACGAGCCGCGGACACTGTGGCGTGACCACGCCGACCCGTCGGAGCGCGATGACGCGCTCGTGATCGAGGACGACGAGCGCGGCTACTCCTGGATCACGTGGCGCGGGCAGCGCCTCGGCATGGCGGACGTGCAGGCGCCGGGCGAGACCGAGGTCATCGGCGAGCGACGGCAGCGGCAGGAAGCCGGCGCGCCGGCTCCGTACCGCTACGACGACGTCCTCCCCGACGACTTCTGGGAGCCCGCGGCGCGCGCCGCGCGCATCCGCGACATGGGCTTCGACGCCGCGTTCGGCTTCCCGAACTTCGGGTTGCTGTGGGAGCGCCGCGTCGGCGTCGACCTGGGCGCGCTGCGCACGAACATGAGCGCGTGGAACCGCTGGTGCGCGACGGTCGTGCACGACGGCGGGGGGACGGTGCACCCCGTCGCGCACCTCACGCTGCGCGACCTCGACTGGCTCGACGGCCAGCTCGACCAGCTCGAGGCCGGGGGCGTGCGCCTCGCGATGATCGCCCCTGCGCTCGTCGACGGGAAGCCACTGTCACACCCGGATCTCGAGCGCGCGTGGCGCTCGTTCATCGACCACGGGGTGACCCCGGTGTTCCACGTCGCCGACCAGCCTCGTGTCTTCGACGACGCGTGGTACACGGACGACGGCGTCGAAGGCGGGCTCGTGAACATCGTCGAGTCGGTGTTCCTGTACACGCCTGCCGCGCTGTCGCTCACGGATCTCATCGTGAACGGCGTCCTCGAGCGGCTTCCGGACCTGCGGATCGGCATCGTCGAGCTGTCGGCCATCTGGGTGCCGCAGTACCTGATGATGCTCGACGGTGGCTACCAGTTCACGTCGAAGCTCAACGGACGGGTGCCGGCGGAGCTGTCGATGCGGCCGAGCGAGTACGTGCGGCGCCAGGTGCGCGTCGCCGCGTTCTCCTACGAGCAGCCCGGGCGGCTCGAGCGCCTCGGCGGTGACCTGTTCATGGCGTGCTCCGACTACCCGCACTCCGAGGGCACCGCGACGCCGATCGAGGACTACCAGAACACGGGCACCGACCCCGCGGAGCACACGGCACTGTTCGGCGACAACGCCGCCTTCCTGCTGCGGGTCTGAGTCAGAAGAGCGACCGGGCCCAGGGGTAGTCGGCCTTGCCGGCGGGGTTCCGGCGGACCTCGTCGACGACGCGCAGCAACCTCGGCACCTTGTAGCCCGCGACGGTGGCTCGGCAGTGCGCGTCGAGCGCTTCCAGCGTCGGCGTCTCGACACCCGCCACCGGCTGGACGACCGCGGCGACGCGCTCGCCCCACCGCGGGTCGGGCACGCCGACGACGAGCGCGTCGAACACGGCCGCGTGCTGCTTGAGCACGGCCTCCACCTCCTCGGGGTAGACCTTCTCGCCGCCGGTGTTGATGCACAGCGATCCGCGCCCGTGCAGGTGGATCGTCCCGTCCGCGTCGACGGACGCCATGTCGCCCGGCAGCGTCCAGCGCTCACCGTCGATCACGACGAACGTGCGCGCCGACGCATCCGGGTCCTTGTAGTAGCCGAGCGGTGCACGGCCACGGGTCGCGAGGCGCCCGACCGCGCCTGATCCCGGTGCGATCGGCGTGAGCACGTCGTTGACGACGATCGTCTCCGCCTTCGGGGCGAACGTGAGTGACCGCGACGGGGGTGCGTCGCGGGTGGTGAGCGCGACGGCCTGGCTCGGTGACTCCGACGAGCCGATCGCCTCGAGCACCGCGGCGACGGACGGCATCGCGGCGAGCAACCCGTCCTTCACCTCGCCCGACAGGATGCTGCCGCCCGAACCGAGCAGCCGCACCGACGACGTGTCCCACCGCTCCGGGTTCTCGAGCAGCTCGTCGAGCAGCGGCCGCGCCGTCGCGTCACCGACGAGCGTCAGCATGCCGATCCGCTCGCGCTCGACGAGCCCCAGCACGTGGGTCATGTCCATCGACAGCGCGTCGTAGATCACGAACGTGCCCGCGCCGAGCAGGGTGCCGAGCGCGAGCCACTGCCCGCTCGCGTGCGCGAGCGGTCCGAGCGAGAGCGCGACGAACTCGCCCGGCCCGGGATCGTCGGCGTCGATGAACGCGCCGATGCGCTGGTTCGGCGCCGCAAGCACCGCGGGCACGAGCTGCTCCGGCTCCTCGAGCGGCGGACCGCCTGGGTTCCCGCCACCGATCGCCGTGAAGAAGATGTCCTCCTGCCGCCAGACGACGCCCTTCGGACGCCCCGTGGTGCCGCCCGTATAGAGGATGTAGCGGTCGTCGCCCGACCGGGCCTCGAAGTCGCGCGCCGGTGACGACGCCTCCATCCGCTGCTCGTAGTCGGCGCCGACCACGACCACCCAGCGATCGGGCGTCCGGAGCTCCGAGGGATCGGCGGGGAGTCCCCCGCCCATGACGACGCCCCGCAGGTCGGCGTCGCCGGCGACCGGCACGACCTCGGCCGCGACGTAGCGGTCGTTGAGGTTGATCGGGACGGCGCGGAGCTTGTAACAGCCGAGCATCGCCTCGAGGAACTCGGGGCAGGACCGCAGGTACAGCCCGACATGGTCGTCGCGGCCGATCCCCAGGGATGCGAGCGCATGCGCACAGCGGTTGGCGCGCGCCTCGAGCTCGCCATAGGTGAGGCGGCGGTCGCCGTACACGACCGCGATGCGGTCGGGCACCGCATCGGCCACCGCCTCGAAGAGGTCGGCGAGGTTGAACTGCATCTGCTCCTCGACGTCTCGGCAGCCGGGCCGGTGCGGGTGCGAAACTACCGCCATGGGCGAAGCCGTCCCCGCGGCGTGGCTCGTCCGCGGCGACGCGACGATCCCCAAGGAGCGGTACCTCGCGTCCGAGTTCCTCGACCTCGAGCTCGATCGCATGTGGACGCGCGTCTGGCAGGTCGCGGGCCGCGACGAGGAGCTCGCCGCGCCCGGCGACTTCCTCGAGTACACGATCGGTGACGAGTCGGTGCTCGTCGTGCGGGCTGAGGACGGCGAGCTGCACGCGATGTTCAACACGTGCCTCCACCGCGGCACGCGCCTCGCGTCGGGGTACGGCCGCTTCGACCCGTGCGGCGACGGCGGTGACATCCGCTGCCCGTACCACGCCTGGCGGTACGCGCTCGACGGGCGCCTCGTCGAGATCGTCGATCCCGACGAGTTCCCCGACGTCCCCGAGGGACTCGGGCTCGGGCGGGTGCGGGTCGACACGTGGGGTGGCTTCGTGTTCGTGTGCCTCGACCGCGACGCGCCGCCGCTGCTGGAGTTCCTCGACCCGCTGCCGGCGCTGCTCGGGCCCTACCACCTCGAGCAGCTTCGCTTCCGCTCCTACCTGACGACCGTCCTGCCCGCGAACTGGAAGGTCGTCGTCGAGGCCTTCACCGAGGGCTACCACGTGCAGGGAACGCATCCCGAGACCCTGCCCTGGGTCGACGACGTCGGGATCGAGTACGAGCAGTTCGCGACGCACGCGCACTACGGCCGTCTGGCGAACGCGCGCCGCACGCTCCGGCCGAGCCCGCGGCTCGCGATCCCCGACGAGGAGGTCGACGAGGGCGCGATCCTCCGCGGCCTCGTCGCCGGCCTCGGAGGCGCGTTCCTCGGCGAGGAGCGGGCGGCGGTGGACGAGCTGATCGCCGCCGACCTCCCGCCCGGGGCCCTGCTCGGCGCGTACCAGCAGCGCCGGATGGAGATGCTGGCCGCGCGGGGCTTCGACGTCTCCGGGCTCGAGCCCGATCAGATGACGAGCGCAGACGACGTCTACTGGTTCCCGAACCTCGTCGGCCCCATCTACCCCGGGAGCGCCATCCTCTTCCGGGTCCGCCCGAACGGGCGCGACCCCGACAGCGCGATCAAGGACACGTGGGTGCTCGAGTGGCCCCGCGATCCCGCCGACTGGCAGATGCCCGAGCGGCGCCGCTTCGACGACTGGCGCGACCGCGACTGGGGGGTCATCACCAACCAGGACTACTCGAACATGGCGCGCGTCCAGGAAGGCATGAAGTCGCGAGGGTGCTCCGCGACGCGGCTCGCGCGCCGCCAGGAGAGCAACATCCTCCATCTCCACCGCGTGATCGACCGCTACCTCACGAGCTGACCGGTGAGCGCACCGCGGGTCGCACCCGACGACAAGGACTGGTGGCTCGACGACGTCGAGTCCGTCTACGCGTGGTTGCGGGCCAACGAGCCCGTCCGCGAGTGGCGGCCGGGTCGGTGGGTGGTCGCCTCGTACGACGAGATCCGTGAGGTGTCGCGCGACGCGTCCCGGTTCTCGTCGGTGCACGGCGTGCTCCCGAGCGATCCGAAGCGGGGGACATCCCCGAAGCGCGCCGCGGCCGCGCCGTCGATCCTCGAGATGGACCCTCCGGAGCACCCGCGCTACCGCGCGATCGTCAGCCGCGCCTTCACGCCCCGTGCCGTGGCGGCGATGGAGCCGCACATCCGCGCGCTCGCGTCCGCGGTGCTCGACCGGGTCCCGGCCGACGAGGCGGTCGACTTCGTCGAACGGGTCGCCGTGCCCCTGCCCCTGCTCGTCATCGCCGAGCTGCTCGGGATGCGCGACGTCGAGCAGCGCCAGTTCCGCCGTTGGTCGGACGAGACCATCAAGGCGGCGGACCGGCTCGAGGCCGACATGGACGTCATGGCCGAGTTCGTCGCCTTCATGACCGAGGGGATCGCCGCGCACCGGTCGCATCCGCGCGACGACATCCTCCAGAAGCTGGTGGACGCCGAGGTGGACGGCGAGCGCCTGACCGACCCGGAGCTGCTCGTCTTCTGCATGTCGTTGCTCGTGGCCGGCAACGAGACGACGCGGAACCTCATCTCGGGCGCGGCCCTCGTGCTGCACGAGCATCCCGACCAGCGCGGCTGGCTCGCCGCCGATCCCGCGGGCCGCGTCACGGGGGCAGTCGAGGAGCTCCTGCGCTGGGTCACGCCGGTCAAGGCGTTCGGCCGCACGGCTGTCCACGACACGGAGCTCGGCGGGCGACCGATCCCAGCGGACGACTACGTGATCATGCTCTACGCGTCCGGCAACCGCGACGAGCGCGCCTTCGGCCCGACCGCGGGTCGCGTCGACGTGCAGCGCGTCCCCGATCCGGCGCACATGGCGTTCGGGTTCGGGCCGCACCTCTGCCTCGGTGCGAGCCTCGCCCGCCTCGAGGCGCGCGCGCTGCTCGAGGAGCTCCTCCTCCGGTGCCCCGACTACGCGATCACCGGGCCGCCTCGACGACTGCGATCGACGTTGATGAACGGGATCGAAGCGCTGCCGGTCGTCCTCGCGCCGTCGGGCCGCGCCGTCGCATGAGCGAGCGTGATGCGAGCCGGGTATCCCGGCTCGTAGCGAGCGG
>DATBSK010000103.1:0-4644 GCA_036559825.1 Acidimicrobiia bacterium
TGACGCGATGCCAGACGGGTTCGGCCCACGCCTCGCCGGGAAGGTCGCGGCGATCAGCGGCATCGGGAGCGGGCAGGGTCGGGCGGCGGCGATCCTCTTCGCGCAGCACGGCGCGCAGGTCGTGGGATGCGACGTCGACGATGCGGCTGCCGGCGCCGCAGCCGGCGAGGCGAACGCGGCGGCGACCGCCGCGAGCTCTGGCGGGAGCGCGGTCCCAGTCCTCGCCGACGCGTTCGTCGAGGACGACGTGGCGCGCTGGATCGGAACCGCGGTCGAACGCTTCGGGCGCCTCGACGTCCTCTACAACAACGCCGCGCTCGGCGACTTCGGCATGCTCGAGGACATGGACGTCGAGCGGTGGCGGCGAGCCATCGGCCTCGAGCTCGACGGCCCGTACCTCGGGTGCCGTCACGCGTTCCCGCACCTGCGCCGCGACCCCGGCGGGGTGTGGTCGTCGGTGATCAACACCGCGTCGGTGTCGGGGATGATCTCCACCTATCTGCCGAACATGGCCGGTGGCATGGCGCACGCCGCCGGCAAGGCCGGCGTCATCGGTCTCACCCGCAGCCTCGCCGAGGAGTACGCGCCGTCCGGGATCCGCGTGAACGCGATCTCACCCGGATCGGTGTGGACGCCGTCGCTCGCCGCCTGGGGATATGACACGCCCGAGTTCCTGGCGAACGTCACCGCGAAGCTGCTCATCAAGCGCCGCGCCCAACCCGAGGAGATCGCGCAGTGCGCGCTGTTCCTCGCGTCCGACGAGTCGTCGTACATCACCGGCGTGAACCTGCCGGTCGACGGCGGCTGGACAGCCACCTGACAGGAGGTCAGACGCATGCCCAACGACGCCGTGGTCGTCAGCTACCCGCGCGACGACATCGCGCTCGTCACGCTGAACCGGCCCGCCAAGCTCAACGCGATGAACCAGGATCTCGTCGACGGCATCTACGCCGCGGTCGACGAGATCGACGCGCGCCCGAAGCTGCGCGTCGCGATCCTGACCGGCGAGGGGCGCGGGTTCTGTGCCGGTGCTGACCTCGGAGGGTTCGGCGTCGTGCCCGGCACCGACGAGCTCGGGCAGGTGTACCAGTTCTTCGCGATCCAGCAGAAGATCACGGGGCTCATCCCGCGGGTCCAGCACCTGAAGGTGCCGGTGATCGCCGCGGTCAACGGCGCGGCCGCCGGCGGCGGGTTCGCGCTCGTGCTCGGCTCGGACGTCCGCATCGCGTCCACCGCCGCGCGCTTCAACGCCGCGTTCGTGCGCATCGGGCTCTCGGCCTGCGACATCGGCGTGAGCTGGTTGCTGCCGCGGCTCGTCGGTGCGGCCCGCGCGCACGAGCTCATGCTCACCGGCCGTCTCTTCGACGCCGACGAGGCGCTGCGCATGGGCCTCGTCACCGACGTCGTGCCGCCCGACGCGCTCCTCGATGCCGCGCTCGCGAAGGCGGACGAGATCTGCGCCAACAGCCCGTGGGGTGTCTTCATGACGAAGGAGGTCATGTGGAGCGCGCTCGAGATCGGCAGCCGCCAAGCGGCGGTCGACCTCGAGAACCGCACCCAGGTCCTTGCCGGCCTCACCGAGGACGCACGCGAGGCGCTCGTCGCCTTCCTCCAGAAGCGCCCCCCCGACTGGAAGTACGCGTAGACGCAACATGGGTTGCTAGCGGCGTTCGTAGGTGACGTCGCTCTTGTCGAGGTCCCAGGTCGATTCGGTGACACCTTCGTCGCGCAGGACGCGCTTCAGCACCCGGCCCACGGGGCTGCGCGGGAGCTCCTCGCGGAACTCGATGTAGCGGGGGAGCGCGAAGTACGGGAGCTCGTCGACGCACCAGAGGAACAGCTGCTCCTCGCTGAGGGTCGCGTCGGGGTTGATCGTCGCGGTGAGCTTCAGGTCGTCCTCGGTGAGCTGGCTCGGCACCGCGTGCACGACGACATCGACGATCGCCTCGTGCCTCATGATGATCTTCTCGACCTCGAAGCTGGAGATGTTCTCACCGCGGCGGCGGAGGTAGTCGGCCTTGCGGTCGACGAAGTAGAGGTAGTCGTCCTCGTCGATCCGGCCGATGTCGCCGCTGTGGAACCAGAGGTTCGCGTGCGTCTTGACGGTCGCCTCGTGGTTCCCCCAGTACCCCTCGTACATCACGTGCGGGCGCTTCGGGCGCAGCACGATCTCGCCGTCGGTGCCGCGAGGCAGCTCGTTGTCGTCGTCGTCGAAGATTCGGACGTCGAAGTACTCGTCGTTGATCACGCCCGCCGCGTTCGGCCGGTTCTCGACGCCGATCGGCATCCACGACACGAGGCTCGCCTCGGTGAGCCCGTACGCCCCGCTGAACACGTCGACGCCGAACCGCTTGCGGAGCGCCTGGTCGATCTCGATCGGCATCGGCGCGGCGCCGATCAGCCGCAACGACGTGTTGGCCTCCGGTGCACCTGAGCGCGGCATCTCGGGACGGTCGACGTCGTTCGCGAGCAGGTACGCCATCGACCCGAGCAGCGAGACGATCGTCGCGCCCGTACGGCTCATGTCGGGCCAGAACCCCGACACCGAGAACTTGCCCGAGACCGCGGCGCGGCCGCCGCACGACAGCGCACCGACGAGGCACACCGAGATGGCGTTGAAGTGGAAGAGCGGCAGCGCGGACCACACGACGTCCTCGGGCGTGCGGCGCCAGCAGAGACCGATCTGGTTCGCCAGGCCGACGTGGTAGTTGTGGCTGAGCATGCAGCCCTTCGACGGGCCGGTCGTGCCACCCGTGTAGATGAAGGTCGCGAGGTCCCGGGGCGCGACGTCGAGGTTCGCCGCCACCGGGTCGACCGCGAGCACGTCGTCCCACCGGTGCACCGACACGCCGCGCAGCTCCGGGGTGTCGAGGTCGATGTCGGGCTCACCGGTGACGACCACGTGCTCGAGGCACTCGACGTCCTTCGCGATCGCGGCGACCCGCGACGCGAGCTCGCCCTGCACGACCACGACGCGCGAACCGGAGTCCGAGAGCTGGTGACGCAGGTAGTCGCCCTTGTACGCGGAGTTGATGGGCGCGCTGATCATGCCGGCGAGCACGGTGCCCCACCACGAGAGCATGCCTTCGGGCGAGTTCTCCATCAGCGTCGCCACGCGGTCGCCGCGCTGACCGCCGAGCTCCGCGAGCGACGCGGCGAAGCTGCCCGCGGTGCGCGCGACGTCGGCGGCGCTGAACGCGACACCGGTGACGTCGAGGTACTCGCTGTCGGGATCGGACTCCAGCCGCGCCGTGAGCAGCTGCGGGAGCGAGCGCTGCTCCTCGCTGATCCAGATCTCGGCCCGACCCAACCTTCAGACCGTCCACGTGTAGTCGTCGGTGCCGGGCCAGTACACGACGCCCTCGGCCTTCAGCGCGTCCATGTCGTCGTTCGTGTAGCCGAGCCACCCGAGGATGTCGCGGGTGTGCTCGCCGACGAGTGGCGGCGGGCCGTGGATGACGCCGGGTGTCTCGGAGAAGTCGATGAGCGTGCCGAACTGGCGCATGGTGCCGAGGATCGGGTGCTCGTACTCGGCGACGAGACCGAGGCGTTCGTTCTCGGAGTCGAAGAGCGCGAGCTCGCCGCCCTTCGTGTCGACGGGCACCTCGCACGGCACGCCGACGTCGGCGAGCAGGCGTGACCACGTGAGCGCGGTCTTGGTCTTGAAGCGCGGCGCGAGCAGGGCCTCGAGCTCGGAGCGGTGCTGCGCGCGTCCGTCGGCGTCGACGAAGCGCGGGTCCTCGACGGCGTCGGGCACACCGAGGCGCCGGCAGAGGGTCTCGAACTGCTCCTGGGTGACCGCGGCGATCTGGAGCCAGCCGTCGCCGGTCTCGTAGAGGCGGTAGCACGCGCCGACGCCGGTCTGGTCCGCGTCGAGCTGCGGGACCGGCGCACGCTTGCCGTCCACGAGCAGCACGTCCGAGGCCAGCATCTGCCCGCCGTCGAGCAGCGACGTCCAGAGCTCCTGCCCCTCGCCCGTGCGACGCTGGTGATAGAGCGCGGCGAGGCAGCCGAGGACGGAGAGCATCGCGTTGGCCGTGTCGCACATGCCGAAGCGGTAGTACATCGGCGGGTTGCCGGCGTGCATGGGGCCCGACTCGTACTCGAGACCCGCGGTCGCCTGGAAGAGCGGGTCGAGACCGCCGAAGCGCGCCAGCGGTCCCTCGAGCCCGTACGCGTACGTGTTGCAGTACACGAGGTCGGGGTTCACGGCCTTGCACGCGTCGTAGCCGATGCCGAGCCGGTCGGCGACGCCGACGGTCATGTTGTGGTGCACGATGTCGGCGCGCTCGACGAGCTCGAGCGCGATCTTCACGCCCGCCTCGGACTTGAGGTTGAGCGCGATGTCGCGCTTGCCGCGCTGGCAGCCGGTGAACGGCTGGTTCACGAAGCGCATGCCGTCGCCGGCGACCGGCTCCACCTTGATGACGTCCGCGCCCAGGTCGCCGATGATCATCGGCCCGAACGGCCCCGCGAGGTACTGACCGAAGTCGACGAGCGTCACGCCCTCGAGTGCGCTCGGCATCAGGTGAACGCCTTCATCTCTTCCGCGGAGTAGCCGAGCTCTCCGAGGATCTCCTCGTTGTGCTGGCCCGGACGCGGACGCGGCCCGCGGATCGCGCCGGGCGTCCCCATGAGGTGGAT
>DATBSK010000104.1:0-25057 GCA_036559825.1 Acidimicrobiia bacterium
CCAAGAACTGCGTCGGCACCTGCGGCTGGTGTCACGACCTCGTCCACTACCACGGCTACACCCTCGAACCCAACGGCGACGGCACCTACCACCTCCGTGCGCCCCCGGGCTGAGGCGGGCGCCCGACACGCGAAGAGGACCGACCCGAAGGACGGTCCTCCCGCGAGCTGCTCGCCTGTTGCCATGAGTCTCGCGCGCGATCGAGACGCCGGATCTGCAGGACAACGGTGGTGACCGTCGAGGCGGTCGAACGCGCGGTGCGGGCAGCGTTCGGCCGACGGAGATGCGAAGGTGCTGCTCCAACGGTGCATGCCCGGAGCACGACGGCCGACCCATCGGCGCGCGAGATCCAGCGAGTTCGACCGCCCCCTAGCGTTGACGGAGTGACCGCGGGCGCCGACGACCCCATCCTGGCGCGCAGTCGCGAGGTCCTGGTCGGCGAGAACGACCCGGTCGAGATCGTCGCCGCCGACTACGACCCGGCGTGGCCGGAGCGCTTCGAGCGCCAGCGGCACAGGATCGAGCGTGCGCTCGGTGCCCGTGCGATCGCGATCGAGCACGTCGGGTCGACGTCGGTCCCCGGGCTCGCGGCGAAGCCGATCATCGACGTCTGTCTCGTGGTCGCCGACTCGTCGGACGAGGCCGCCTACGTCCCTCCCCTGGAGACCGCGGGCTACGAGCTGCGCGTGCGCGAGCCCGACTGGCACGAGCACCGCATGCTCCGAACGCCCGAACACGATGTGCACGTCCACGTCTTCTCTGCCGGGTCGTCCGAGATCGATCGGATGCTCGTGTTCCGCGACCGGCTCCGCTCACATCCCGGCGATCGCGATCTCTACGAGTCCACCAAGCGGGAGCTCGCGCAGCGGGATTGGCCGACGAGGCAGCACTACGCCGACGCCAAGACCGGTGTCGTCGCCGAGATCGTGCACCGCGCTACCACCACTTCTCGTGCAGTCCCCGGTCCTTCGCGAACTTCTGAGCCGTGATCATCTGACCGTTGAGCTCGACCGCGTCGGCTGAGGAGGCGAGCCAGGCGATCACCGCGGCCGGCACGGACGGCGGCGCGCCGGGGTAGCGGCCCTCGAGCCCGAGCGCGGCCGCGTTCTGGATCGCCCGCTCGGTCTCGACGTAGCCGGGCTCGAGGTTGAAGAACGTGAGCGTCGGATACTCGACCGTGAGGTTCGGCGCGAGGCGGTGGAACGCGCCCTTCGACATCGCGTACGCGAGGCCCCAGCCACCCTCGCCGGGTGGTGCCGGAGGATCCGTGACGGCGACCGCAGAGGTGACGTTGACGATCCGTCCACCGCCGCGCTCGACCATGTGCGGCAGCACGGCCTTCAAAAGGACCACCTGCGCGACGACGTTCGCGGCGAGCTTCGTCTCGATCATCTCGACTGTTGTGGCGTCGAACGACAGCATGCTCCCCGGCCCGGTGTGGATCGCGTTGTTCACGAGCACGTCGATCGCGCCCCACTCCGCGACGACTCGTTCCGCCGCGGCGATGACCGAGGCGCGGTCGAGGAGGTCCATCGGCACCGACAGTGCGCGTCCGCCGGCGTCCTCGACGAGGGCAGCCGTCGTGTCGAGGCTCCCGGGCACTGCGTGCCGCGCCGAGTCGGAGTCGTCGAAGCCTTCGCCCTCGTGGACCGTGCGCGCGGTGATGGCGACGTCGAAGCCCGCACCGGCGAGCGCCACCGCCGTGGCCTTGCCGATGCCCCTCGAGGCACCGGTCACGAGCGCGGTTTGACGCGTGGTCGCCATGAACGAGAACGTATTCCACTTTTCGACGACGACCGCAGATCGGGAGGCGACGAACGTGCTCGAAGGAATGGGGGGGAAGGTCGCGATCGTCACGGGCGCCGGTCGGGGCCTCGGGCGCGCTCACGCGCTCGAGCTCGCGCGCCAGGGCGTGAAGGTCGTCGTGAACGACTTCGCGCCGCCCGGATCCGAGAACCCCGCGGACGCCGTGGTCGACGAGATCCGCGAGGCCGGCGGCGACGCCATCGGCCATGCCGGCGACGTCGCCGACTGGGACGAGTCCAAAGGGATGGTCCAGCTCGCCATCGACACCTACGGCAGCCTCGACATCCTCGTCAACAACGCCGGGATCCTGCGCGACAGGATGATCTTCAACATGTCGGAGGAGGAGTGGGACGCAGTGATCCGGGTCCACCTCAAGGGCCACTTCTGCCCGTCGCGGCACGCAGGGGAGTACTGGCGCGAGAAGTCGAAGGCGGCCGGGGCGCCGATCTACGGCCGGATCGTCAACACGTCCTCGGAGTCCGGGCTCAACGGTGCCGTCGGGCAGCCGAACTACGCGGCGGCCAAGGGCGGCATCATCCAGCTCACGATCTCGTGCGCGTCGGGTCTCGGGCGCTACGGGGTGAACGCGAACGCGATCGCACCACGGGCGCGCACGCAGATGACCGAGCCCCTGGGCGGCTTCGATGCCACGGATGGCGACTTCGAGGTCTTCGCGACCGAGAACGTCTCGCCGCTCGTCGCGTTCTTGGGATCACCGCAGGCCGCGCGCGTGACCGCCCAGACGTTCATCGTGTGGGGCCGGAAGATCTCGGTGCTCGCGGGACCGCACGTCGACGAGTCGTTCGAGACACCGGAGCACTGGACCCCGGACAACGTGAGTGACGCGTTGGTGCCGTTCTACGAGGGGAGAGAGCCGGGGGCAGGGATGCCCCTCGGGTACTGAGCCCGTGACGCCGACGATCACGCCGTTCCGCATCGACGTCTCCGACGGGGTCCTCGCGGACCTGCGCGAGCGCCTCCGGCGCGCTCGCTTCCCGGAGCAGCTCCCGGGTGCCGCCTGGGACTACGGGACGGAGCGGGGATACCTCGAGCGGCTCGTCGCGTACTGGGCGGAGGGCTACGACTGGCGCGCCCGCGAGCAGCGCATGAACTCGTTCGAGCAGTTCTGCACCGAGATCGACGGCGCGGGCATCCACTTCTTGCACGTGCGGTCGCCCGTCTCCGATGCCCTGCCCATCGTCCTGACGCACGGGTGGCCCGGCTCGTTCGTCGAGTTCCTCGACGTCATCGAGCCGCTCGCCGATCCTGCCGCGCACGGTGGCGACGCCGGCGACGCGTTCCACGTCGTCGTCCCGTCGTTGCCCGGATACGCGTTCTCCGGCCCCACGCGGGACCGCGGCTGGCATCCGGGTCGTGTCGCCGGGGCGTGGCGCACGCTCATGGGCGCGCTCGGTTACGACCGCTACGTCGCGCAGGGCGGCGACTGGGGATCGTTCGTCACGCTGCAGCTCGGGCTCGCCGATCCGGACCACTGCGCCGCGGTGCACGTGAACATGCTCCCGCCCATCCCCGCCACGGAAGACATCCAACCCGATGAGCAGGCGGGCATCGACAAGATGAACGCCTACAACGAGCACGACTCGGGCTACTACAAGGAGCAGAGCACGAAGCCGCAGACCATCGGCTACGCGCTCGACGACTCGCCCGTCGGGTTGGCGGCATGGATCGTCGAGAAGTTCCGTACGTGGACCGATCCCGACGGTGAGCTCGACGACCACTTCACGAAGGACCAGCTGCTCGACAACCTGATGGTGTACTGGGTCACGACGACGGCCCACTCGTCCGCGCGCATGTACTACGAGTTCGCGAAGGGCCTCTCGTCGGGGAGCCTCGACCTCTTCTCTCCTTTGCAGGTGCCGCTCGGGTACGCGCGCTACCCGAACGAGATCATGTACACCTCGAAGCGCTGGGCCGAGGCGCAGTTCCCGCTCTCGCACTTCGCCGACATGCCGCGCGGCGGCCACTTCGCCGCCTTCGAGGTCCCAGAGCTGTTCGTGCCCGATGTCCGCGAGTGCTTCCGGAGCGTGCGGTGAGGCGAGAGGCCGCGGCGCACGTACCGTGCGCCGCAACGAGCCGAACGAGGTAGGTGATGCAGGACTTCAGCGGGAAGGTGGCCGTCATCACGGGGGCAGCCAGCGGGATCGGGCTCGGGCTCGCACGGACCGCAGCTCGCGAGGGGATGCGCGTCGTGATGGCCGACATCGAGGCCCCGGCGCTGGAGGGGGCGTCCGAGGAGGTCGCCGCGCTCGGTGCCGAGACGCTCGCGGTCACCACCGACGTCAGCGACGCGTCGTCGGTGGAGGAGCTCGCAGCGGCTGCCTTCGACACGTTCGGTGGTGCACACCTCGTGTGCCTCAACGCGGGCGTCTTCCAGGCCGGCGTGTCGTGGAAGCGGACGGAAGCGGACTGGAGCTGGGTGCTGGGCGTCAACCTGTGGGGTCCGATCCACGGAGTGCGTGCCTTCGTGCCGCGCCTGATCGAGCAGGGTGAGCCGGCGCACGTCGTGATCACCGCCTCCATGGCCGGCATGCTCACGGTCGCGTACTCGGGGCCGTACGTGGTCTCGAAGTTCGCAGCGGCTGCCCTCGCGGAGTGCGTCGCGCACGACGTTCGCGCCGAGGGCGCCGAGCACGTGGGCGTGTCGTGCCTCGTGCCCGGGTCCGTCGACACGCGCATCGGCTGGTCGGAGCGCAACCGAGCCGACGAGCCGCCGTCCGAGGCGACGGCCGCGGACCACGTGTTCGTCGCGGAGGCCCTGCGCCAGATGACGTCGACGCAAGGTCGCCCCCCGGACGAGGCGGCCGAGATCGTGTTCGCGGGTGTGCGCGCCGGCGACTTCTGGATCCCCACCACGGACTCCTACGAGGACCTGCTCCGCCCCCGGTACGAGTCCGTGCTCCGACGGGAGCTCTCGAGCTCCGCGCAGTTCGACTGACACGCGGGTCGACGGTGCCCGAATCCGTTCCAGAAGCCGTCCTCGACGACCTGCGCGACCGAATCGCGCGGACGCGCCTGGCGGGCGCGATCGACGGCATCGGCTGGGAGCAGGGCACCGACCGTCGGTACCTCTCCGGCCTCCTCGACCACTGGCGCGAGTCGTACGACTGGCGCGGCTTCGAGCGCCGCATCACGGCGTACGACGAGCACGCCATCGACGTCGACGGGCAGCGCATCCATGCGGTCGTGGCGCGCTCGCCGCATGCCGACGCGCTGCCGCTCCTGCTCGTGCACGGCTGGCCCGGGTCG
Organism: Acidimicrobiia bacterium; assembly: GCA_036559825.1. Lineage (GTDB taxonomy): Bacteria > Actinomycetota > Acidimicrobiia > IMCC26256 > PALSA-555 > DATBSK01. Next base: position 5,074 of record DATBSK010000104.1, read on the forward strand.
GTGGCCGAGTTCCTCGACGTGCTCGGTCCGCTCACGGATCCCACCGCACACGGTGGTGACGCCGTCGACGCCTTCCACGTCGTCGCGCCCTCGCTCCCCGGCTTCGGCTACTCGGGCCCGACGCACGAGCTCGGCTGGCACCCTCGGCGCATCGCGGACGCCTTCGTCCGGCTGATGGCCGACCTCGGCTTCGACCGGTACGGCGCCCAGGGCGGCGACTGGGGATCGGTCGTGACGGCCGACGTCGCCGACCTCGTGCCCGACCGGGTCGCCGGTCTCCACCTCAACTTCGTCACCGTCTCGCCCCCGAAGGGCGGCCCGCCGCTCACCGACGACGAGCAGGCACGCTTCGCCCAGCTGCTCGAGTGGCGCAAGGACGGTGCGGGCTACCAGGAGATCCAGGGCACTCGTCCGCAGACGCTCGGGTACGGCCTCGAGGACTCGCCCGCGGGGCTGTGCGCGTGGATCGTCGAGAAGTTCCGGGCGTGGTCCGACGGTGACGACATCGAGCGCTCGTTCACGAGGGATCGGCTGCTCGACAACGTGACGCTGTACTGGGTGACCGGGACCGCCACGTCCTCGTGCCGCATCTACTGGGAGATGCGCCAGGCCGGCAAGGCCGCGATCCCACAGGCGTACGTCGGGGTGCCGACGGGCATCGCCAGCTACCCGGCCGAGATCACGCGCCTGCCGCGCGCCTGGGTGGAGCAGCGCTACAACGTCGTGCACTGGGCCGAGCCGGTCCGCGGGGGTCACTTCGCGGCGATGGAGGTGCCGGACGTGTTCGTCGACGACGTGCGAACCTTCTTCCGCCTGGTTCGCTGAGAACGCCTGGTTCCGAGAGAGTGCCTGGTTCCGAGAGCAGGGGGTCGCCGTGCGCGTGCCGCTGACCGTGAACGACTTCCTCGAGCGCGCGGAGCTGGTCTACGGCGACCGCACGGCCGTCGTCGACGAGCCGGACCAGCCCGCGCCCTCGCTCGGCACCCTGACGTATCGAGAGGTCGGGGAGCTCGCGCGGGCTCAGGCGGCCGCCCTCGACGAGCTGGGCATCGGCTTCGGCGACCGGGTCGCCGTCGTCTCCCACAACGCGGCCCGGCTGCTCCTGGCGCTCTTCGGCGTGAGCGGGTCGGGGCGCATCCTCGTGCCCGTCAACTTCCGGCTCAACGCGGACGAAGTCGGCTACATCGTCGAGCACTCGGGAGCGAGCGTGCTCCTGGTCGACCCGGAGCTCGACGACGATCTCCGGGCGGTGACCGCGAAGCACCGGTTCGTGATCGGTGCCGAGAGCGACGCGGCCATGTTGCGGCCCGGCGTCGAACCGAAGCCGTGGGACCCCGACGAGGACGCGACCGCGACGATCAACTACACGAGCGGCACGACCGCCCGTCCCAAGGGCGTCCAGCTGACGCATCGCAACATCTGGATCAACGCCGCGGTCTTCGGCTGGCAGCTCGGCGTCTGCGACCGCGACGTCTACCTGCACACGCTGCCGATGTTCCACTGCAACGGGTGGGGGATGCCCTACGCGGTCACGGGGATGGGCGGGCGGCACATCGTGCTGCGCAAGGTGGACGGCGCGGAGATCCTCCGTCGGATCGACGCGCACGGCGTCACGATGCTCAACGGGGCACCGACCGTCGTGAACTCCGTGATCGACGCGGCGCGCAGCTGGCGCGGGGAGATCCCCGGGCGCGGCCGCGTGCGCATCACGGTTGCGGGCGCGCCACCGCCGACGCGCACGATCGAGGAGGTGGAGACGGTGCTCGGGTGGGAGTTCGTCCAGATCTACGGGCTCACCGAGACCACGCCACTGCTGACGATGAACCGCGGTCGTGTCGAGTACGACGAGCTCTCGCAGGCCGAGCGCGCGACACGGCTGGGCCGCGCCGGCGCCCCCGCGCTCGGTGTCCAACTCGACGTGGACGACGAGGGCGAGGTGCTCGCACGCGGCAACGTCGTGATGGACGGCTACTGGGAGCAGCCCGACGAGACCGCGAAGGCCGTCGCAGACGGCTGGTTCCACACCGGCGACGGAGGCTCGATCGATGGCGAGAGCTACCTCACGATCTCGGACCGCAAGAAGGACGTCATCATCTCGGGAGGCGAGAACGTCTCGTCGATCGAGGTCGAGGACTGCTTGTTCTCACACCCCGCGGTCGCCGAGGTCGCCGTGATCGGCGTCCCGGACGACCGGTGGGGGGAGACGGTCAAGGCGCTGGTCGTGTGCGCGCCCGGCGTGTCCGCCACCGAGGAGGACCTCATCGCACACTGCCGCGACCGGCTCGCGCACTACAAGTGCCCGACGTCGGTCGAGATGCGCGACGCCCTCGCGCGCACGGCGACCGGCAAGCTGCAGAAGTTCAAGCTGCGGGCGCCGTACTGGGAGGGGCGGGAGCGCGCGATCTGATGGAGAACAGCCTCGGTCAGTACTGCATCAACGTCACGGACCTCGAGCGATCGGTCGCGTTCTGGGAGGGGGTCATCGGCATCCCTGTCCAGAGCCGCACCGACATCCCCGGTGCGCGCGAGGTGGTGCTGCAGGCCGAGGCCGGTGGCTCCCGGATCCAGCTCGCGCAGCACGACGACCTCGACGGACCCATCGACATGGGGACGGCGATGTGGAAGATCTATGTCGACACCGACGACTGTCAGGCGCTCTACGACAAGGCGATCGCCGCCGGGTGCGAGTCGGTGACGCCGCCGCAGGACCTCGACCGCTGGCCCGTCACCGTGGCGTTCGTCAAGGACCCGGACGGCTACCTGATCGAGCTGATCCAGAACCACGAGGGGCGCCGCCCGTCACTGCGCCCACCTCAGCGCCCGCCTCAGCGCCCACCTCAGCGGTAGACGACGTCGTTGCGGTCGCGCGAGCCGCGCAGCGCCTCGGGCGGCAGCTCCCATTCGCGGACGATCGGGTCGTGCCGGGTCCAGTCGAACACACATCGGCGGCTCTCGATCCGCCACTCGCCGTCGCGACGCTCGAAGACGTCGACGTACCGCAGGCCCATCCACAGGTCGTGACCCTGCTCAGCGTCGCGCGGCGCGCGGCGGTGGTAGGCGACGCAGTAGGTCTCCGAGTGGGCGCGGTCACCCGCGACCTCGACGAGCTGCTGACCGAGGAAGTGCATCGTGGAGTCGAAGTGGGCCAGAGCCTCGGCGACCCAGTCGGCGAACTCCTCGGCAGTCCCCCGGAACGCACCGTGGTCGTCGAGGGCGCCGGGGTGGTAGCACGAGAGGACGAGCTCTCGGTCCATCCGGTCGATGCCACGGGTGTAGCGGGCGAGGACGTCGCGGATCTCCTGCTGGGCGACCAGATCGTCGAGTGTCATGGCGACGTACTGTACGAGCATGCAGATGCGAGCTCTCGGGCGATCCGGCGTGCAAGTGAGCGAGTTCTGCCTCGGCGCCATGATGTTCGGCCAGTGGGGCGAGCCTGATCACGGCGAGTGCGCGCGCATCATGGATCGCGCCTTCGATGCCGGGATCAACTTCATCGACACCGCGGACGTGTACTCCGCGGGAGAGTCGGAGGAGATCGTCGGCAAGGCCATCGCCGGCCGCCGCGACGAGGTCGTGCTCGCGACGAAGTTCTTCGCCCCGATGGGACAGGGCCCGAACATGCACGGGGGCTCGCGCCGGTGGATCATGCAGGAGGTCGAGAACAGCCTGCGTCGGCTCGGCACCGACTACATCGACCTGTACCAGATCCACCGTCCCGACGACCACGCCGACATCGACGAGACAATCGGCGCGCTCAGCGACCTCGTCCACCAGGGCAAGGTCCGCTACCTCGGTCACTCGACGTTCCCGGCCGAGTACATCGTCGAGGCGCAGTGGGTGAGCGAGCGGCGCAACCGCGAGCGCTTCGTCTGCGAGCAGCCGCCGTACTCGGTCCTCGTACGCGGCATCGAGCGCGCGGTGCTCCCGACGTGCGCGCGCTACGGGATCGGCGTCATCCCGTGGAGCCCGCTCGCCGGCGGACTGCTGACCGGCCGGTACCGCAAAGGACAGCCACCTCCCGAGGGCTCGCGGCTCGCCCGCGGCTTCGGCTCGCAGCACCAGAACCCGCGCCAGCAGCGCGCGTACGAGGCGCGGCTCGACGCGGTCGAGGAGCTGCTGAAGATCGCCGCGAACGCGGGTGTGAGCCTGACGCACCTCGCGCACGCCTTCGTGCTCGAGCACCCGCACGTGACGTCGGCGATCATCGGCCCGCGCACGATGGAGCAGCTCGAGGACGCGCTCGCGGGTGCCGATGTCCGGCTCGACGAGGCGACGCTCGACGCCATCGACGAGATCGTGCCGCCCGGTACCGACATCAGCGGCGGTGACCCCTGGCAGCCGCCCGGCCTCGCGAAGGATCGCCGGCGGCGTTCTCACGCCTCCTGAGGAACCGTCAGAACGATCAGGGTTCGAGCTCGACGAGGTTCTCCGCGTCGCAGTCGAGACTGCCGCGTTCCGTGGGGTCGACGCGCTCGAACTTGTTGCCACGCACCTGCAGCACGACCGTGCACCCGTTCGGCGTGCGGTCGCCGACGTCGGTGGCGCCGATGAGCCCGTCCGCGTCGAACCCTCGGACCGAGGCGAGCGCTTCGAGCAGGGCGGTTCTCGTGATCCCGCTCTTGCCGTGCGCGTCGACGACGGCCTCCAGCGCGTGCTGTGCGAGCAGACCGGTGACGTAGGCGCGCAGGCCGTCGTAGTCGGGCGTCTCGCCGCTGCGCGCGGTCGCCGAGAGGTAGGTGCGCATCGCCGGGACTCGCCGACGATCACTGAACGGGACGGTCTCGATGGCGACGTACTCCTCCTCGACGTCGGCCGAGCCCTCGGTCAGGAACGACGGGTCGTAGCAGCGTGCGTCGCAGTACCACGCGCCGATGCCGGTCACACCGGCGCGTGCAGCCGCGCCCCGCAGCTCGACGGTCGACTGGAGCCCCAGTCCGCTCGACGCGAACGACGCGTCGGCGGCGAGCAGGTCCTGTGCGAGCGCGTCGTAGTCGGCTTCGGGCGCGTCGAACGCGACGTCGGGCGTGGCGACCGTGTCGAAGCCGATCTCGGCGGCGGCGGCGATCGCGGCCTTGGTGCCCGCGCGCTCGGGCTCGCGATCGGGCACGAGGACGTACTGCGAGCAGCAACCCGCCACGGCGGACTGCAGGTAGCGATACGGGCCGACGGCCACGGTGCCGACGCGCCGTGGGAACGCCGCGTAGGTGGAGTCGTGCGTGGCGGCTCCCTCGGACAGGGTCTCGATGGCGATGTCGGGGATCCCACAGTCGAGTGGCGTCGTGTCGCCGTCGAAGGTCGACAGGCTGGCGACGATCGCGAGGTCTCGGCTGCAGGCGGTCGTGACCGCAGTCGCGTAGCCCTCCGCCGTTCCATCGGTCGGCACGAGGTCGAGGCGGACCTTCCGCCCTCCGATCCCGCCGCGCCGGTTCACGACGTCTGCCCACGCCCGACTGCCGGCGAGCACGTCGACGTCGTCGGCGATGACCGCGAGCCTGATGTGGCGCGAGGAGACGCCGACCTCGCTGGTGACGGGGGTCGTCGTGCTCGTGGTGGTGCTCGAGGGCTCGGGCGTCGTCGTCGGCTCCGGCGCGGTGGTCGTCGTCTCGGCCGCGGCCGTCGGTGGGGCGACGGTGGTCGGCGGCGCGGTGGTCGGCGGCGCGGTGGTCGGCGGCGCGGTCGTCGACGTGCGCGGCGGACGCTTCGCGCGCGTCGTCGTGGTCAGCTCGGGGACGACGACGACCGTGCCCGGCGGCCGGGTGGGCACGGTGACGATCGGAGGTCGCGTCGTCGTCGTGGCCGCGCCAGGGCCGGTGCTCGACGTGGCGGTCGTCGAGGAGCTCGCGCCCGGCCCGCTGGCCGTGCGCACGGTGTCGTCGTCGCCCCCCGAGGTCGCGAGGATCGCCACGCCGGCACCGAGGACGAGCGCGACCACCACCGCGACCACCGTGATCGCCAGCTGCCGTCGATCCATGCTCAGGTCAGTGTTGCCCACCCGAGGTCTGCGGCAGCGTCACGCGCCGCCTCGAGCAAGAGGTCGGCGCGGGCTGCGATCACAGACGGGTTGTCCGCGCCTCTCGCACCCGCACCGCCGCTCGCTCCCTTGAGCCGCCGCGCGTAGACGCCCTCGACGATGCACGCCATCTTCCAGTACCCGAAGACCGTGAACCAGCCGAGCGCGTCGAGGGCGCGGCCCGACCGCTCCGCGTACCGCTCGGCCACCACGGCACGCCGCGGGAAGCTCGGCGCGAGGGTGGGCGCGGACGTGAGGAACGGCAGCGCATCGCCGCGGTCGGCCCAGTAGAGGAGCGACCAGCACGCGTCCGCGACGGCATCGCCGATGGTCGCGAGCTCCCAATCGAGCACGGCGACGATGCGCCGGTCGGGCCCGAGCACGACGTTGTCGAAGCGGTAGTCGCCGTGGACGAGCGCGGGAGGGCCGGTCTCGGGCGGGACCGACGCGCCGAGGCGCTCGTGCAGCGTGTCGAGCAACGGCAGCTCGCGCACCTGGGCGCGCTCGACCTGGGTCTTCCACCGGCGGAGCTGACGCTCGACGTAGCCCGTCCGCTGCCGCGCCAGGTCACCGAGGCCGACTTCATCGACGTCGAGCGCGTGCAGCGCGACCTGGACGTCGACGAGCGATGCGGTCGACGTCTCCGCCGCGGCGGGATCGAGCTCGGCGCCGTCGGCTTCCGTGCGCAGGATCGTGCCGTCCGCGTACGCCATCACGTAGAAGGGCGCACCGGTGACCTCGGCATCCGCGCATCGGGCCAGCGGACGGGGCACCGGCACCGCGGTGGCGTCGAGCGCGCGCAGGATCCGCCACTCGCGGTCCATGTCGTGCGCAGTGGCGAGGACCGCCGCGACCGGAGGACGCCGCAGGGCGACGGCGCGCCCCTCGGCGTCGTCGACGCGGAACGTGAGGTTCGATCCTCCCGCGGCGATGAGCTCGGGCCGGAGTGGCGCGGCGAGCCCGTGGACGTGGTCGAGCACCCAGCGCTCGACCGCGGGCCACTCGAGACCGGGGATGCCGCCCGTCACGCGGCGCTACGCGACGTGGCCGCGAAGCGCACCGGCATGTGCTTGATGCCGTTGATGAAGTTCGAGCGCAGCCGCTCGACCGACCCCGCGAGCTCCATGTCGGGCACACGCGCGAGCAGCTCCTCGAACATCACCGTGATCTCGAGCTTCGCGAGATGGGTGCCGAGGCAGAAGTGCGGACCGCCCCCGCCGAACGCCTCGTGCTCGCTGGCGTCGCGGCGGATGTCGAATCGGTGCGGATCGTCGAAGACGGCGGGGTCGTGGTTGGCCGCGATGTACCAGAGCGCGACCTTGTCGCCGGTGCGGATCTTCTCGCCGTCGAGCTCGAAGTCGGTGCGCGCCGTCCGGCGCATGTACATGACGGGCGACGCGTAGCGCAGCATCTCCTCGACGGCGCCGGGGAGGAGCCCGGGATCGTCGAGCAGCAGGCGTCGCTCGTCGGGGTTCTCCATGAGCGCCAGCATCCCGTGCGAGATCAGGTTCCGCGTCGTCTCGTTCCCCGCGACCGCGAGCAGCTCGAAGAAGAGGTCGAACTCGAGGTCCGAGAGCCGCTCGCCTTCGACCTCGGCCTGGAGCAGCACGCTGATGATGTCGTCGCCGGGGTTCGCGCGCTTGTGCGCCGCGAGGTCGTTCGCGTAGGCGAACATCTCCGTCGCAGCCGCCATGGCGTTCTCCTCGGAGACCGCGTACTCCGGGTCCTCGGACCCGATCATGCGGTTGCTCCAGTCGAACACCATGTGACGGTCGGTCTGCGGCACGCCCATCATCTCGGCGATCACCTGCAGCGGCAGCTCGGCGGCGACGTCGACGACGAAGTCGCACTCACCGCGGTCGACGATGTCGTCGACGATCGTGCGCGTGATCGATCGGATGTCGTCGTGCAGGGTGCCGATCATCCGCGGTGTGAAGCCCTTGTTGACGAGCAGCCGGAGCTTGGTGTGCTTCGGCGGGTCCATCATCAGCATCATCATCCGCTGCTGCTCGAGCTCCGCATCCGTCATCATCTCGTGGAGCGTGATGCCCCACTCGCTCGAGAACACCGGCCACTCGTGGCTCACCGCGTGCAGGTGGTCGTACCGCGTGATGCACCAGAAGCCGGCGCCCACCGTCTCGGGGTGGAAGTAGACCGGTCGCTCGCGGCGGACGAGGTCGAACTGGTCGTGGGGGACGCCGGCGACGAACGTGTCGAGGTCGGTCAGATCGATGTCGGCGAGCGTCAGTGCCACGGTGGCGACCTCCCGGCCGGATGATGGGCGAGTGGACGAGACTGGAACACGTTACGATTCGTGTTCCGCGGGCGCCAGCAGCGGAGCGAGCGTCCTGAACGGCGGCGGCGGGTATCCCGCCGCCGAGCGAGCGACGCCATGGAGGCGGAATGCATGACCTCGTGATCCGTGGTGGCACGGTCGTCGACGGCACGGGCGCCCCGGCCGTCGCCGCGGACGTCGCGGTCGACGCCGGCCGCATCACCAGCGTGGGCACGGTCGAGGTCGAGGGCGCGCACGAGATCGACGCGAGCGGACGCCTCGTCACCCCGGGCTTCGTCGACATCCACACCCACTACGACGGCCAGGTCACGTGGGACCCGCTGCTCACCCCGTCAACGCTGCACGGCGTCACGACGATCGTGATGGGGAACTGCGGTGTCGGCTTCGCGCCGGCGCGCCCCGACAAGCACGAATGGCTCATCGGGCTCATGGAGGGCGTCGAGGACATTCCCGGCGCGGCCCTGTCGGAGGGGATCCGCTGGGGCTGGGAGACCTTCCCGGAGTTCCTCGACTTCGTCGGTCAGCAGGAGCTCGCCATCGACGTCGGCACCCAGGTGCCGCACGGCGCGGTGCGCGGCTACGTGATGGGGGAGCGAGGAGCGCGCAACGAGCCGGCGACGCCCGAGGACATCGCCGAGATGGCGAAGATCGTGCGCGAGGGGATCGAAGCCGGCGCGCTCGGCGTGTCGACGTCCCGCACCATCGCCCACCGCGCCATCGACGGCGAGCCCGTGCCCGGCACGTACGCCGCCGAGGACGAGCTGTTCGCCTTGGGGCGCGCGCTCACCGACGCCGGTGCCGGCGTCTTCGAGCTCGCCCCGGCCGGGGTGATGGGCGAGGACCTCGCCGCGTCCGAGAAGGAGATGGACTGGATGCGGCGGCTGTCCCGTGAGACGGGCCGCCCGGTGACGTTCGCGCTGCTCCAGCACGACTTCGACCCGGACCAGTGGAAGAAGATGCTCGACCTCGCGACCGAGGTCTTCGACGAAGGGGTGCCGATCCGCCCGCAGATCGCGGGACGGCCACTCGGCCTGCTCCTCGGACTCCAGACGTTCCACCCGCTCTCGCGCCGCCCGAGCTACGCGCCGCTCCTCGACCTGCCGCTCGACGAGAAGGTCGTGGCCATGCGCGATCCCGACCTGCGGGCGCGCCTGCTCGCCGAGCGCCCCGACGACGACGACCGCATGGCGTTCATCGGCCTCGGGCTCGATCGCATCTTCAAGCTCGGCGAGCCGCCCGACTACGAGCCCGCGCGGGACGAGAGCATCGCCGCGCTCGCGCAGCGTGCCGGGCGCGACCCGGTGGAGTACCTCTACGACCTCCTGCTCGAGCAGGACGGTCGCGAGCTCCTGCTCCGTCCGCTGCTCGGGTACAGCAACTTCACCCAGGACCCGATCCGGGAGATGATCCTGCACCCGGCCAGCGCGCTCGGGCTGGGCGACGGCGGTGCGCACGTCGGGGCGATCTGCGACGCGAGCATCGAGACGTACATGCTCACGCACTGGGTGCGCGACCGCGCCCGCGGCGAGCGACTCCCGGTCGAGCTCGTCATCCGGAAGATGACGAGCGACACGGCATCGCTGTACGGCCTCGGTGACCGCGGCGTGCTCGCACCGGGCTACCGCGCGGACCTGAACGTCATCGACCTCGACGGGCTGGAGCTGCACCGCCCCGAGATGGTCTACGACCTCCCCGGTGGCGCCCGCCGTCTCATGCAGACCGCGGACGGCTACGACGCGACGATCGTCGCCGGTCAGGTCGTCATGCGCGAGGGCGCCGACACCGGCGCACGGCCGGGCCGGCTCGTGCGCGGCGCGCAGCACGTCTGAACGAACGCTCGCCAACGACTCAGGGAGCATCCAGGTATGAGCCAGGTGTCCGTCGTCGCCAACCTCACGGTCAAGCAGGGGAAGGAGGACGAGTTCCTCGCCCTCTGGGACGACCTGATCGCGCACATCCAGGCGAACGAGCCGGGCTGCCTGCACTACACGATCCACCGGTCCACGACGGAGCCGAACGTCTTCTACGTGACCGAGCTCTACGACGACCAGGCCGCGTTCGACGCGCACATGGGCTCCGACGCGTTCTCGGCCTTCGGCGCGTCGCTCGGGGACGTCGTCGAGGGTGGAGGGATGCAGATCCTCACGCCCGTCAAGAGCGCCAAGGGCTGACGGTCACACCCGCGGCGGCTCGCCTTCACGGGTCGCTCACACCCGAGGCGGCTCGATGAGCTCGAGCACCGCGCCGTCGGGGTCGTCGAAGAGGAGCGCGCGCAGCGGCGGGAGGCCGGGGCCCATCTCGAGCTCGGCCGGCGGGCTCCAGCAGCGCACGCCGCGCTCGACGAGAGTCTGGTGGTCGCGGTCGATGTCTTCGGTGTACAGCGCCAGCCGGAACGGCCCGACGCGGTTCGCCTGCCGGGACGGTGCGCCCGCTGCCGCGGGCCGGCGCCACTGCACGAGGTCGAGCGCGAACGCTCCCTCACCACGAGGATCGTCGAGGTACGCCATCTCGAACTCGATCTCGCCGTCGATGCCGAGCCCCGCGCCGTCCTGCGGCCCGGGGCTGAACCGGGCGAGCGGGCTGAAGCCGAGCAGCGAGGAGTAGAAGTCGACGGAGCGGTCGAGGTCGGCGCAGTTGACCGCGAGGAACGCGAAGCGTGCTTCCGCGCCGCTGACAAGCTCGACCATGGTGCCGTCGGGATCGAGGCACGTGAACGCGCGGACCGGCGGCGCGCCCGCGAGCCCGACGTCGTGGGGTGCGCCGAAGCACTGCACGCCCGCGGCCGTCAGCCACGAGTGAGTCTCATCGATGTCACGAGTGGTGAACCCAACGCGAGCGAAGCCGAGGTCACCGGTGGGCGACGTCGGCGTCCCGAGCGGGCGCGGTGTCTGCCACTCGAGCAGGTCGAGGACGACACCGTCGTAGCCGCGTGGATCCAGCAGGATCCATGCGTCCCAGGCCGCGCGCTCGAGCCCGAACGCCGCACCCTCCTGCTCCGGCGACACCGTGTGCGCGCCCTGCGTCAGGCCGAGGAGGTCGCGGTAGAACCCGAGTGACCGCTCGAGGTCCGAGCAGTTCACGTTCAGATGGAACACGCGCGTCACGCTGATCGTCATCGCGCGCACGGTAACGTCCCACCCGTGCCAGGGGCCAGCGCCGCAGAAGTCCGCAACGCAGTCGAGCACATCGTGTACGGGTACGCGGAGCGCATCGACCTCGGCGACTTCGAGGGAGTCGCGGACCTCTTCGCGCACGCGACGTACAAGGGCGGCGGCCCCGATGATCCGGGAGTGGTCGGCTCGGAGCCCGTGCTCGAGATCCTCGAGACCATGGTGCGCCGCTACGACGACGGCACGCCGCGCACGAAGCACGTCACGACGAACCTGGTGATCGACGCCGACGACGCTGCGGCGACCGCGCGGTCCTACTACACCGTCTACCAGCAGCTCGAGGACTTCCCGCTGCAGCCGATCATCGCCGGTCGGTACCACGATCGGTTCGCGGTGATCGACGGCACGTGGAGGCTCACCGAGCGTGTGATCTTCTGTGATCTCGTCGGTGACCTCTCGCGCCACCTCACGACCGATCCGTTCGCGTGATCTCCGTCGACGACGACCAACGGGTACGTCTCATCACGTTCCGTCGGCCGGAGGCGCGCAATGCCTTCGACACCGCGCTCTACTCGGCGGTCGCCGACGCCCTCGACGACGCGGCGAGCGACGACGGCCTCGCCGTCGTGGTGCTGACCGGCGAGGGCACCGCGTACTCCGCGGGTCAGGACCTCGCGGAGATGGGCCGGCTGGGTGACCCGTCGACGCGCAGCGAGACCGACACCGAGGCCGCGGACCACGGCTTCCGGAAGTTCATCGCCGCGATCGAAGCCTTCCCGAAGCCGATCGTCGCGGCCGTGAACGGCGTCGCCGTGGGCATCGGCACGACGATGCTCCCGTACTGCGATCTCGTGCTGGTGTCCGAGACCGCGCGCTTTCGGCTGCCGTTCGCCAGCCTGGGTGTCGTGCCGGAGGCAGGCAGCACGTTCACGCTCCCCACCGTCATGGGTTGGCAGGCCGCGGCGCACGCGTTCTTCACCGCGGAGTGGTTCGATGCCGCGCGTGCGGTCGAGACGGGGCTGGCGTCGAGGATCTGCGAGCCGGACGCGCTGCTCGATGACGCGCTCAGCGTCGCGCGCAGCATCGCGCGCATGCCGGTGGTGTCGCTCGTCGAGACGAAGCGGCTGCTCCTCGGCACCCGGCTCGACGCTGCCCGTGCAGCCCGTGCACGTGAGGAGGAGGTCTTCCGCAGTCTCACCGGCGCGCCCGCGAACCGCGAGGCGATCGCGGCGTTCCTCGAGAAGCGGGAGCCGGATTTCACCAACCTGCCCGCGGGGTAGTGTCGGATGCACCCCGCGGAGGGGAGTGAGGCGAGCGGCGGCGGCGCAGGTACCCGGCGCCACAGCGAGCCGACCCATGCTGGCGAGGAGACGCGTGATGGCCTGGAAGGTCGTGGTCGACTTCGACGTGTGCGAGAGCAACGCGATCTGCATGGGGATCGCGCCGGAGGTGTTCGAGGTCCGCGACGACGACTTCCTGTACATCCTCGACGAGACCCCGCCCGACTCGTTGCGTCCGAAGGTCGAGCAAGCGGTGCGGCAGTGCCCGAAGCAGGCGATCTCGATCGTCGAGGACTGACCGGTCGCCCGTCGACGCCCGCGCGGTCCGGTGACCGACGAACAGGGGATCGTCGACGGTCACGGTCCCGACGCGGCACACCCACCCGGACCGGAGCTTCGACGGCTCGCGGACGCGATCCGGACGGTCACGGACCAGGTCGTGCGGACGCACGCGTCGCCTGCGCTGCTCGCACGAGCCGCGGACGCGGTGGAGCAGGCAGCCGTGCTGCTCGAGCCGGTGTCGCCTCCCTGGACGCCGTCGATGCCGGCCGCGCCGCGTACCGACACCGACCCGCACCAGTTCTTCCCCTTCAGTCCCATGATCGGCTGGTACAGCCCGCTCGCCCCGCCGCTCGAGTGCGAGCTGCGGGACGGCGGCGTCGTCGGGCACGGAGTGCTCGGCGCGGCGTACGAGGGGCCGCCGGGCTGCGTGCACGGCGGCATCATCGCCGGACTGTTCGACGAGGTCCTGGGCATCGCGAACATCGCCGCGGGTGTCGGGGCGATGACCGGCACGTTGACGATCCGGTACCGGAGCCCGACACCTCTGCACACGGCCTTGCGTCTCGCCGGTCGGACGGATCGGATCGACGGCCGGAAGGTGTTCACGAGCGGCACGCTGCACGCGGGTGAGCGGCTCTGCGCCGAGGCGGACGGCATCTTCGTCTCGGTCGAGCGGGAGCGGTTCGTCGAGCACACAGCCGAGCACGGCGGAGCGGCGCAGGAGGCACCGTGAGCACGAGCGACGAACGACGGGTCGCCCTCGCCGGTCCGGTGAACTTCCGCGACCTCGGCGGCTACCCGACGGCCGACGGACGGACCGTCGCGTGGCGGCGGCTGTACCGCAGCGACTCGCTGCACCACCTGGAGCCGGACGACGGTCCGCTCCTGCACGCGCGCGGCATCGTGACCGCCATCGACTTCCGGGCCGACGACGAGCTCGACCGGATCGGCATCGGCCGTCTCGGGGAGCTCGACATCCGGCACGTGCACCTGCCCACCGTCGACCGCGCGCTCTACACGGTGCGCCCACCCGACTGGGATCCACCGGAGACGGCCGCCGAGGTGTACCTGCTCATGCTTCGCTCGGGCGGTGCCGCGTACGCCGCGGCGTTGCGCGCGCTCGTCGAGCCGGGTGCCCTGCCCGCGGTCTACTTCTGCATGGCCGGCAAGGACCGGACGGGCGTCTTCACCGCGCTCGTGCTCGGGCTGCTCGCCGTGGGGGATGCCGACATCGTCGCCGACTACGTGCTGACGCACGAGGTGGTCGCGACGATCCACGAGCGCGGCCGGCGCGACTACCCCGATGCCGCGGATCGCTGGCCCGAGATCCCCGCCGACCTGCGGGGCGCCTTCGCGCCGACGATGGACGGCACGCTCGCCGGCGTGCGCGACACCTACGGATCGTGGTCGGGCTACGCCGAGACCATCGGTGTGGAGGCCGCGACGATCGACGCGCTCCGTGACGCGCTGCTCGAACCAGGAGCCTCATCATGACGACCTTCGGCCTGCAGCTCCCCAACTTCTCCTTGGGCGTGGCGGACAACGCGTTGTTCGACCGCGTCGTGGAGATGGCCGTGGCCGGGGAGGAGAGCGGCTTCGCGTCGCTCTGGGTGATGGATCACCTCTACCAGCTGCCGGCGCTCGGCGGCGAGGACTCCCCGATGCTCGAGGCCTACACGCTGCTCGGTGCGCTCGCCGCGCGCACGCGCAGCGTGCAGCTCGGGACGCTCGTCACGGGCGTGACCTACCGCAACCCCGCGATCCTCGCCAAGCAGGTGACGACGCTCGACGTCATCAGCGGCGGCCGCGCGATCCTCGGCATCGGCGCCGCATGGCACGACATCGAGCACGTCGCCTTCGGCGTCGACTTCCCACGCGCGGGGGAGCGGCTCGACCGGCTCGAGGAGGCGCTGCAGATCTGCTCCGCCATGTTCACCGAGGACGCCCCGACGTTCGCGGGGAAGCACTACCGCGTCGAGGGCGTCCGCAACCTCCCGCGCCCCATTCGCGGCCGCATCCCGATCATGGTGGGTGGCGGCGGGGAGAAGCGGACGCTGCGCCTCGTCGCGCAGTATGCCGACGCGTGCAACGTGAGCGGTGATCTCGACACCGTGCGGCACAAGCTCGACGTGCTCCGGGGCCACTGCGCGGACGTCGGTCGCGACCCGCGCGAGATCCGCACGACGCGGCTGTCGTCGCTGTTCCTCGCGGACACGCCGGAGCAGTCGGCCGAGACGCGGGCGATGATCGCCGGGATGGCCGGAGAGGAGTTCGTCGCGTCGTGCACGATCGGGACCGGCGACGACGTGGTCGAGCAGGTCGGCGCCATGGTGGACGCCGGGCTCGACGAGCCCATCTTCAACCTGCCGTTCGCCGACCCTGCGACCATCCGCCGCGCCGGAGAGCTGCTGACGAGCGCGTTCTGAGCTACCGCGTCGCCGACGCGCGCTTCCTGGTTCGTGACCGCGCCGGCTCCTGTGCGCCGGGTTGGGTCTCGGGGACGCGCCCACCGAAGAACAGCGCGAGCAGCGCGATCAGTGCGAGCACGCCCACGGCCGCGCGCAGCCCCTCGAGGCGGGCGCTCGCGTTCTCGTCGACGATCTCCTCTGCGGTGTCCGGCGGCACGTCGGCGTCCTCGAGCGCTGCCTCCAGATCGGCGTCGGACACGAAGGGGATGCCGCTCGCGAGCTCGACGCTCGCCTTCGACGACAGCGTGTCCGGGACGTCCGGGTTGTCATGGATGCCGCTGATGAACGAGGACGTGAGCGTCGTGATGAGCACCGCACCGGCGAGCGCGGTGCCGATCGACGCGCCGAGGTTGGTGAAGGTGTTCTGGAGCCCGCCGACCTCGCTGCTCTGCTCGTCGGGCACGGACGACACCGTGACGGCGCCGAGCTGCGACGCCAGCGCGCCGACGCCGAGCCCGGCGAGGATCAGCGGCCACGTGACCACGTCCGCGCCGGCGCCGGCGTCGAGCACCGCGACGAGGACGATGCAACCCGCGAACAGGAGCACGAAGCCGATGCGCACCACGCGGCGTGGTGACGCGTCCGGGAAGACCTTCGGCACGCCGACGGCCGTGACCAGGAGGGCGACCGAGAGGGGGAGGAGCCGCACGCCCGTGTCGATCGCAGACAAGCCAAGTGCCACCGACAGGAAGAGCGGGATCGTGAAGAACAGCCCCGCTTGCAGCGTGTACTGGAAGAAGAACGCGGTCAGGCCGCTGCGCAGGGTCGCGTTCTTCAGGAGCGTCGGGTCGACGAGCGGTTCCGCGCCCCGGGCGATCCGCGCGTTCTCCCAAGCGAGGAAGCCGACGAGGACGAGACCGCCCGCGAGGATCATCCAGAGCACGGGCGACAGCCCGAGCCACTCGGGGGCGTCCGGCTTCGGCTCGACGAGTCCCCACGTGCCCGACTTCAGGATCCCGAAGACGATGAGTCCGAGGCCGAGCGCCGACAGCGCGGTGCCGACGAGGTCGAGGCGCACTCGCTCCTCGGGTGGCGCATCCGCCATCCGCCGCGTCAGGGCGAGGATCGCGAGGACGACGAGCACCTCGCCGGCGAAGACCCAACGCCAGGAGAGGTAGGTCGTGAAGAAGCCGCCGATCAACGGTCCGGCGGCGACCGCGATCGCGCCCGCGGCGGCGACGAGCCCGTAGGCGCGCGGCCGGTCCGGGCGCCCGAAGTTCGATGCGACCAGTCCGACGATGGCCGGGAGGATCAACGCGGCGCCGATGCCCTCGAGCAGCGACCACCCGAAGACGAGCACGCCGAGGCTCTGTGAGATCGCGGTCGTGAACGAGCCACAGCCGTAGATGACACAGCCGATCGCGAAGGCGCGCTTGCGGCCGATGATCTGCCCGATCTTGCCGCCGGTGATCATCAACGCCGCCATCACCAGCGTGTAGAGCGTGATCGCGGTCTGGATGCCCGTGACGGTGGTGCCGACGTCCTTGGCCACCGTGGCGATCGAGACGTTCATCACCGAGCTGTCGAGGGTCATGAGGAACTGACCCGCGGCGAGCGTCAGAAGGACGATCCCGGCTGCCGATGCCGTCTGCTTTGCTCCCGTCACCGGGGCATCATGGCAGTCTCAGATCGCGCGCTCGCGGCCCTCCCAGTACGGGTCGCGCAGCTTGCGCTTGTAGAGCTTGCCGTTCGGGTCGCGCGGCATCTCGTTGGTGAAGTCGATCGAACGGGGACGCTTGTACTTCGCGAGCCGCGTCGCGGCCCACTCGAGGATCTCCGCCTCGAGCGCGTCGTCGCCCTCGGTGCCCTCGACGGGCTCGACGACGGCCTTGACCTCCTCGCCCCAGTCGTCGTGAGGGATCCCGAAGACGGCGACGTCGGCAACCTTCGGGTGCATGATCAGCTCGCTCTCGATCTCGGCCGGGTAGATGTTGGCGCCGCCCGAGATGATCATGTCGATCTTGCGGTCCTGGAGGAACAGCCAGCCATCCTCATCCAGGAAGCCGACGTCACCGACCGTGAAGAACTTGCCGCGTCGCGACCGCTCCGTCTTGTCCCTGTCCTTGTAGTACTCGAAGTTGCCCGTCATCATGTGCATGTACACGGTGCCGACCTGGCCGGCGGGCAGCTCGTTGCCGTCGTCGTCGAGGATCACGACTTCCGAGATCGGCCACGCGCGACCGACCGTGCCGGGATGCTCGATCCACTCCTTCGCGAACACCATCGTGCCGCCGCCTTCGCTCGCGGCGTAGTACTCGTCGATCACCGGACCCCACCACTCGATCATCTGCCGCTTCACTTCCGGTGGGCACGGCGCGGCTGCGTGCACCATGTGGCGCAGCGACGACACGTCGTACTGCTTGCGCTCGTCGTCGGGGGTGCCGAGGAGACGGACGAACTGCGTCGGGACCATGTGCGTGTTCGTCACCCTGTACTTGTCGATCAGGTGGAGCATCTGCTGCGGCGTCCACTTGTCCATGACGACCAGCGTGTGGCCGATGTGGATCGCCGCGCCCGCGAAGACCAGCACCGCGGTGTGGTACAGGGGCGATCCGACGATGTGCACGTTGTCGTCAAACGGCTGGAGCCCGAAGAGGAAGAGCATCCCGCCGAAGCCGTTGCCGCCCGTCTCGGGATCGACCCCCGGGAGATTGCGGCGCACGCCCTTGGGACGGCCGGTCGTGCCCGAGGTGTAGTTCATCACCATCCCCATCTGGCGATCCTCTGGATCGCTGTCGGGCCGGCCCTCCTTGAGGTCCGAGAACGGGCGGAACCCGGGGATGTCGCCGCCGACGGCATAGCGGCCGTCGGCGGGGAAGTCGATCTCGTCGGCGGCCGCCCGCGCGTGCTCGGCGAAGCGTGCGTGCGCGACGAACGCCTTGGCTTCGCAGTCTTCGACGATGTAAGCGATCTCGGGGCCGACGAGATGCCAGTTGATCGGGATGAGGTAGAAGCCGGCCTGGCTGATCGCGAGGTAGAGCTCGAACACCTCGACGGAGTTGGGCAGCAGCATCGCGACGGCGTCACCCGGCTGGAATCCCATCGCGCGCAGCCCGTGGACGATCTGGTTGCACGACACGAGCAGCTCGGCGGCGGAGTACTCCCGCTCGTCCGGGTCGACGAGCGCGAGGTGGTCGGGGCGCGCGTGCGCGATGTCCCAGAACCCGAGTGGCGTCGGCGCCTCCGTGTCCGTCACATGATCTCCTTCGTGGCGATGGTCTTCGCCCATCGGTAGTCGGGCTTGCCGACCGGCGTGCGGGGGATCTCGTCGGTGAGGTGCAGCTGGCGCGGCACCTTGTATCCCGCGAGCTTCGTCCGGCAGAACTGCTGGAGCGTGCCGAGGTCGAGCACGGCGTCGTCACGCGGCGTCACGATCGCTGCCACGCGTTCGACGAAGCGGTCGTCGGGCACGCCCACGACGACGGCGTCGAACACGTCCGGATGCGCCTTGAGCGCCGCCTCCACCTCTTCCGGGTAGACCTTCTCGCCGCCGGTGTTGATGCACACGGACCCTCGACCGAGCAGGTTCAGCGTCCCGTCGGCGCCGACCGTGGCGAAGTCGCCCGGGACGACCCAGCGCTTCCCGTTCGGGTCGACGACGAACGTCGCGGCCGTCTTCGCCTCGTCCTTGTAGTAGCCGAGCGGGATGTGCCCCGAACGCGCGAGCCGCCCCACGCGATCCGAGCCCGGCTCGATCGGGCGGTCCTCGTCGTCGAGGACGCTCGTCGTCGCGTTCATCGTGAATCGCGGGCCCCCGCGCTCGAGGTCCAGGACGGTCCCGGCGTGGCCCGTCTCCGACGCGCCGAAGCTGTCCATCACCGCGGCGTGGGGGAGACGCTGCCGGAGCTCTTCGCGCACGGCCTTCGAGAGGATCGCGCCGCCCGACCCGACGATGACGACCGTCGACAGGTCGAGCTCCGCGCCGATCGACTCGAGCGCGTCGGCGAGCGGTCGTGCCATGGCGTCGCCGACGACCATGATCGACGTCGCCCGCTCGGACTCAGCCAGTCGGAGGACGTGCTCGCCGTCGAAGTGGTGCTCGCAGTTGAGCACGACGGTGCTGCCTCCGAAGAAGCCGATGAAGCTCGCCCATTGGCCGCCGCCGTGCATCATCGGAGCGTTCACGATGTTCACGGTGATCGCGCCGTCGGGCTGCACCCGCTCCGCGAGCTCGTCCGCCGTCGTGATCGGCGGTTGGCCGTAGCCGCCGCCCCCGAGCGCGGCGAAGAAGATGTCCTCGGCGCGCCACAGGACGCCCTTCGGCAGCCCGGTGGTGCCACCCGTATAGAGGATGTAGAGGTCGTCCGGCGACCGAGGCGGGAAGTCCCGAGCGGGGGAGGCAGCCGCCAGCGCCTCCTCGTAGGGCACGGCGTCCAGCTCCACGAGCGCAGTCGCGACTGCCTGCTCCGGCGAGTCGTCGCTCGCCTCGGCTCCATGGGTCGGCTCGCTGCGGCGCAGGGTACCTGCGCCGCGGTCGCTCGCCGCGGGGATCACGACGAGGTGGCGCAGCGCCGGCAGCACGCGGCGGACCACGGCGA
>DATBSK010000105.1:0-15079 GCA_036559825.1 Acidimicrobiia bacterium
CGCCCACTCCTCGTCCTGCGCCACGATCGAGATGACGTCCAGGATCGCGGCGATGACGTACGCCCCGACCGGGATCGTCGTGAGCGGCGGATGGAGCGGCTTCCCTGCCCAGCCCCGCAGCCCCTTGAAGGTCCGGCCGCGGAGCGTCAGTGCGGGCCGAAACGAGACGCGTCGCATGCGATCGCTCCTCTCGTCGCCGAAGGACGTCGCCAGGGCCGGTGTGCCCCCAGGCCCGCGGTCGAAAACCTGGGCGGCGCCCCGCACCAGCCGGTTTCGAGGCCCCGCGGGCAGGGCACGGTCCCGATGTGGCAGGGCACGGTCCCGATGTGGGTGACGACGCAGGGGTCGCCCGGGATGCCAGCACGCTCGCCGAGATCGTCGACGGCTTCGGCCGCGACGGGTTCACGGGAAGCTTCCGCTCCGACCCGGGCGCCCGCGTCGCCTGCCTGACCTGCCGCGCAGTGGTCGAAGGATCGACGTTGCGGCCGGCCTCCATGCGCCGACTCGAGGGTGCGTCGGACCCCGCGGACATGCTCGCCGTGGCCGCCCTCGTCTGCCCGGTCTGCGCGGCGCGGGGAACGCTGGTGCTCGGGTACGGCCCGGACGCGTCGCCGGAGGACAGCGACGTGCTCTCCGCGCTCCTCGCGACCCGGCCTTCCGCGCGCTGAGCCGCCCGACGGCGCCGCGCGGTTGGCGCACCACTCGGGCGGGTAACCGTGTCGGTGCGCGACCCACGACCTCACGGAGGCGACGATGATGCGGATGGTGAAGCGGGCGCCATGGATCGCCCTCGGTGCCGCGGCGGCATGGCTGCTCGACGGCGAGCGGGGTGCAACGCGGCGCGCGGAGCTCGCAAGCACGCTCCGCGCGTGGTCGAGCGGAGGTGCCGAGCACCTCGACGCTCCGGCGCCCATCGCGCCGCCGACCGCGGCACGCTGACGCACGGCGCGGCGGCAACCCTCCGGCCGCGCGACCGATTCAGGGACGGAACCAGACCCGAACCGTGGTCCCCTCCGTGCGGACGCGGATCTGGACGAGATCGCTCAGCTGGTTCGCCAACCAGAGCCCGCGTCCCTGCGCGGCTTCGGGGGATGGCCGGATCCGTCCGACGAGCGGGTCGGTGAGGACACCGCGGTCACGCACCTCGCAGACCAGCGCGCCGTCATCGCACCATGCACGCAACGTGCCGCGACCGCCGCCGTGACGGACGCTGTTCGCCGCGAGCTCGCCCACCACCATCGCAATCTGCCCGACGCGTCGTCGTCCGATGCCCGCGGCGCGGGCGCGCTCCGCCACGACGGCGCGCACGCCGGCGAGCGACGTGACGTCCTCGAACGGGACCTCGATCGCCTCGAGCGGCGGTGGCGGGAGCGCATCGGAGGGGTGCGGTTCGCTCGCCGCCAGGCCCGGCCACCGTGCGCTGGGCTGCGCTCGTTCCCCGCTCGTGCGCATGAGCGGGTGCGTGCCGCCCGCAGCCGCGACGACGTCCACTGTCAGCGTCGATGTGTCGTACGGGCAGACGAGCTCCCACCCCGGGCCGGGTGCAAAGGCGACGTTGAGCAGCGCCTCGTGACGGTCACACTCGGAGAGCTCTGCATCAGTGCGCGCGCTCCAGACCGGCTCGCCGACTCCGCGCACCCGCTGCGACGACGTGCATCGCGCGTCGACGAAATCACGCCACGCCGGGATGATGCGCGCGGGGTTGACGCCGACCTCCGCCACGTCGGCGAACTCGATGTCGTCGGCGTCGGCGGCGAGCGCGGCACGCAGGGTCCGGATCTTCCGTGCGTCGACGACCACGAGCGCTGGTTCGCCGCGCGCCGCACCTTCGCGCAGGAAGGCGAGGATCGACGGGAAGAACTCGGCATCGCCGGCATAGAGCAGAGCTTCGTGCCGGAACCCGGGCGTGCGGTCTGACGTCGGCGCGACGCGAGCTCCGTCGCTCATCGTGCGCGGGCGTACGCGTCGATCGTTGCGGTGCGAGGGCCCAGCACCTCCGCGAGGCGTCGGTTCGTCGTGGCGATCCGGCGACCGAACTCGAGGAACGATTCACGCACGGTCGCTGCGCACGCGTGTCGGCTCCTCGCATTCGTGTCGCAGGTGACCCCGGCGCCCGAACCGGCGCGTCAAGGAGGTGACCTGCACGCGCGTCGGTGTACCCGCCGGGAGACGGCGGCAACCTCGCGTGAGCTCCACGCGGTTCGACCAGAACGGATCGGGGTAGTGCCATCTCGTGTCGGACGCGCGCCCGTCGACGCCACTGGCCGAGCTGGCGCGTGCCGCCGAGGCCTGCACGGCCTGCGACCTGTATCAGCACGCGACGCAGACGGTCTTCGGCGAAGGACCCGCCCGGGCCGAGCTCATGTGCATCGGCGAGCAGCCCGGCGACCGGGAGGACGTCGCCGGGCGCCCGTTCGTCGGGCCCGCGGGACGCGTGCTCGACGACGCGCTCGAGGCGGCCGGGATCGACCGCGCCGACGTCTACGTCACGAACGTCGTGAAGCACTTCAAGTGGCAGCGCCGCGGCAAGGTCCGACTGCACAAGAAGCCGAACGCCGCCGAGATCCACGCGTGCCGCCCCTGGTGGGAGGCCGAGGTCGCCGCCGTCCGACCGAGCGTCATCTGCTGCCTCGGTGCCACCGCCGCGCAGGCTCTCCTCGGCCGCTCGTTCCGGGTGACGCGCCAGCGAGGTACCTTCGTGCCGTTCGACGAAGGAAGGGTCGCGACCGCCACGATCCACCCGTCCGCGGTCCTGCGGGCGCCGCGCGAGGAGCGCGACGAGATGTTCGACGGGCTCGTCGCCGACCTCAGCGTCGTGGCGAGGCGGCTGCCGACCGGCGCCGCCCGTGCCGGGACGGGCTAGCGACGGGGGGCCGTCGGCTCGAGCACCGCAGCCGCGCGGGACACCGCTCGTCCGGCAAAGTCCATCACGGAGCCGACGAATCGCACCGAACCTGCCGCGATGCCGCGCAGCGAGAGAGGCATGGCGGGAGGCGTACCCGACCCGCGCCCGCTCGAACCACTCAGACCGGTCGGTGGGCGCCGCCCCGCTTCGTGAGCGCGAAGACGCGCGCCGAACCCTCGGAGCGCACCGAGTGCTCGTCGACGACCTTGCCGAGGATGATCTCGGAGAACTCGTTCGTGGCGGGTGCGCCCGGCTGCTCGGAACGCCCCCCGACCATGACCTCACCATCGGAGGTGCGGAACTCGAGGGTCACGGTTCCGCGTGCGCCGTTGCCGAGCAGCACGTGACAGAGCTCCGTGACCGCGATGCGGAGGTCTTCGATCTCTTCGTAGTCGAAGCCGGCTCTGCTCCCGGCGTCAGCCGAGGCCATACGCGCCAAGCGCACGTAGTCGGCCTGCGCGGGCATGACGAGTGTGACTTCGTTCATGTCAGCGGAACAATAGCGAGAGCACGCGCCGCACACGACGTTTCACTCGTCCGGCCAGTGGGAAGCATCTGCCGATGGAGTTCATCCTGTGGCTGATTGCGGTGGCACTCGTCATCTTCGGGATCGTCACGCTGTTTCGCGGCGCGGTGCTGTACGGGGTCCTCCTGATCATCGTCGGGTTCCTGGTGGGCCCCGGCGGCGTCAGCATCTTCACCTGACGCGCCCGTGCCCTCGTCGGTCGCGCTCGCGGGACGAGCACGAGCATCCGTCATGAGCGACACACCCACGTCGGAGCGGCGCGACGACGCCGCGATGCTCGATCTCTTCGTCGAGTACCAGCGCACCGGTGACATGCGCCTCCGCAACGAGCTCATCACGAAGCACATGCGCCTCGCGGAGTACCTCGCCGGGCGGTTCGCCAACCGCGGAGAGCCTCTCGACGACCTGCGCCAGGTCGCGCTGATCGGCCTGCTCAAGGCCGTCGAGCGGTTCGATCCCGGTCGGGGGCTCCAGTTCACTTCCTTCGCGACGCCGACGATCTTGGGCGAGATCAAACGACACTTCCGCGACCGCGGATGGACCGTGCGAGTCCCGCGCCGTGTGCAGGAGCTGCACCTGCAGCTCGACGGGATCACGGCCGAGCTGTCACAGGAGCTCGGCCGGCCCCCCACCCCCGGCGAGATCGCGCGACGGGCAGGCGTGCGAGAAGAGGATGTGCTCGAGGGAATGGAGGCCGGTGGTCTCTACAACCTCGGCTCCATCGACGCGCATCCCGATCAGGAGGGACAGCCCGCCAGTGCGCGGATCGGCGCGCCGGACCCGGACCTGGTGTCGGTCGACGAGCGCTTCGCGGTGCAGCGGATGCTCAAGAGCCTCCCCGAGCGCGAGCAACGGATCGTCTACCTCCGGTTCTACGAGGGCTTGACGCAGTCGGAGATCGCAGAACGTGTCGGGATCTCCCAGATGCACGTGTCCCGTCTGCTCGTGAAGAGCCTCGAGATCATGGCATCCCGCGCGACCGCCGAGGGCTTCGAGTCGGAGGACGGCTTCGAGTCGGCCGACGGCTTCGACTCGGAGGACTGACGGGTCAGGGGATGCGGCCCTTCTGCCGCGCACCGCGTTCGTACTCTCCTCTGCGTGCTCGGCGACGTCGTCGTCCAGCTCCTGCTGATCGGCGAGTCGAGGGGCAACAGGCCCGGGACGTTTGGCGCCGCGACGGAGCGGGCAGACAGACCTTCCCCTGGCGTCCCGGGTAGCTGCAGGCCCCCGCCCACCAGCGCCCGGGGCGTCCGGGCTCTCAGCGCCGCCGGATCCGCTGCTTGAGGAGCACCGTCGTGCCGGTCGCGCCGGTCTGGATCTCGCACTCGTCGACGACGGCACGGATGATCCCGAGGCCGCGGCCTCGCGTCGGGTTCTGCTCCTGGTTGCGCCACCGACCTGCATCGTGCACCCGCGCCACGACCTCGTCGTCGGGACGCCGCGCGACCTCGACGACGACCTCGCCGCCGGGCGTGCCGTCGTACGCGTGCTCGACCGCGTTGGCACACGCCTCGTCGACCGCGAGCACGAGGTCGGCCGCGCGCTGTGGTGAGAGCCCCGCGTTCGCGAGCCAGGCGCGCAGCTCCTCACGCAGGGGCGCGAGCTCGCTCGGGGAGGCCGGGAACCGACGGCGGAGCGCCGCGCTCGATGCTTCGAGGCGCACGCACAGCACGGCGACGTCGTCGCGTTGCTCGGATCGCGGGAGGAGCGCGGCGACGATGTGCTCACACATCGATTCGACGTCCGCGCGATGGAGCGCGCCCGCGGTGCGCACCAAGCGCTGGAGACCGACGTCGAGCGACTCACCGCGCCGCTCGATGAGACCGTCCGAGTAGAGGACGAGCGTCGAACCGGTCGGGAAGTCGACACGGAGCTCGTCGCGCTCGGGATCGGGCATCGCGTCGAGCGGCAGCGATCCGGACGGCTCGAGCAGCCGTGTCGTGCCGTCGGGCAGGACGAGCACCGCGGGCACGTGACCGGCACTCGCGTAGACGAGGCTCTCGGTCGTGGGGATCAGCCGCGCGATCGCGACGGTCGCGAGACGCGCGCCGTCGACGGCTGTCGCATAGCGATCGAGCGTTGCCAGCACGTCGCTCGGCTGCGTCGTTGCCAGTGCGAGCGCGTGGATCGCGCTGCGGAGCTGCCCCATCGCGGCGGCGGCCGCGAGACCACGGCCCACGACGTCGCCGACGGTGACGACGACCGAGCCGTCGTCCAGCGCGATCGCGTCGTACCAGTCGCCTCCGACCTCGAGCTCGCCGGCGCTCGAGTAGCGGGCGCTGATCGAGACGTTCGGGAGGTCGGGGAGCTGTGCCGGCAGCATGCTCTGCTGGAGGACGGACGCGGTCTCGCGCTCGCTCTCGAACCGCTGCGCGCGCTCGAGCGCCTGCGCGCTCACCGATCCGAGGGTCGTGAAGACGACCCGGTCGACCTCGGTGAAGACGCGATCCTCCGCGTAGTGCGCTGCCAGGAAGCCGACGGCGCGACCCCATGCGACGAGCGGCACGCAGGCCGTGGCCCGGAAGCCGCTCTCCTCGAGGAAGCCGTGCGTCTCCGGGAAGGCCTCGACCATGTCGGGCGCGGTGCTGAACCAGAGCGGACGCTGCGTGCGCACCGTCGCGGGCCCCGGGAGCGCCCGGTCGGTGCCGATGCGGCTGTGCCAGGGGCCCTGCTCCCTCGGGAAGCCGTACGTCCGGACCGCGAACTCGTCGCGGTCGGGATCGAGCAGTCCCGCGGTCGACGCGTCGGCGCCGAGCGCCTCGATGCCCAGGGTCGCGGTGAGGTCGACCACCTCGTCGACGGTGACGGCGCGCGCCAGCGCCTGCGTGACCCGCTGCATCGCCGCAGCGCGCTCGGCCGCCTGTTCGAGCTGCCGGCGCGTCTGCCGCTCGGTCTCGAAGAGCCGGGCGCGCTCCAGCGCCTGCCCAACACGGTCGGCGACCCGGCCCAGGAAGTGCCAGTGGTCGTCGGGGGGCGCCTCGTGGAAGCCGAAGCTGGCGACGCCGACGAGCTGGTCACCCGAGAAGAGCGGGAACGAGGCGAACGCGACGTAGCCGAGCGCCGGCATCGCGCCGGCGAGCATCGGGAACGTCTGCTCGGCGTCGCCGACGCTGGTGACGATCACCGGCTCCCGTGAGCGCGCCGCCGTCGCGGACGTCGTGGCGGCATCGAGCTCGATCGAGTCCCAGTCGGGATCTCGGACGTCGGGCGTGCTCCCGCGTCGCAGCAGGCGCCCGTCGGACAGGGTGTAGATGAGCCCGGTCGACGCGCCGAGGTCCGGCACCACCTGCTGGACGAAGGCAGCGCCGACGTCGTCGACGGACGGCGCGGCCAGCAACCGGGCGGTGATCCGCTGCAGCGTCGCGATGCGGTCGCGGTCGGTCTCGGCGGCGGCGCGTGCCGCGCGCTCGGATGCGACCGCGCGGAGTGCCTCCTCCGCTCGCTTGCGCTCCGCGACCTCGACGATGCTGCCGCGCACGAGAGTTCGACCACGATCAGGCAGGCGCAGCAGCCGCACCTCGACGTCGATCGGTCGTCCCTTCAGCGTGCGGAGCACCCACTCGAAGACGGGGACCTCGCCGGCCAACGCGCGGCGCATCTGCTCCTGCAGCTCGACCTCAGCCGGCCGTCCATCGGCCTGCACCGGCGCGCTGACGTCGAGCGGACCGCGCCGCATCAGCTCGTGCGCGGGAAGCCCGAGCAGGTGCTCGGCCTCCTGGTTCACGCGCACGAAGTGCCCGCGATCGACGTCGAGGACGACGATCGCCTCGGGCGCGTGCTCGATCAGCTCGCGGGCGCGGGCCTCGCTCGCCACGAGCTCCTGGATCGCGACCGCCCTCGCCCGATCGACACGGTCGATCCAGAAGCTGAGGCGCAGCACGAGACCGAGCGCGACGGCGAGGCTGCCGAGTGCGTAGAGCAGCGTTGCCGCATCCGAGCTGACGAGCCCGAATCGCTCGCGCAGCACGATGAGCACCGCCGCGAGACCCAGCGACATCACGACGGCGAAGACCAGGCCCCGGCGCGCGAGCCGGCCTCCTCGTGTGGACGCGGCGATGACCCGGCCGACGCCGACGTCCGTGCGCAGCGCGATCGTGCCGAGCGCCAGCGCACCCAGTGCGAGGGCGGCGGGGAGCGACGACTGCGGGACGCCGGGCATCCCGAGGAACGTCCCCGCACCGACCGCGACCGCGATCACGACGGCCGCGGCGATGAGCGCCGCGCCTGCGGCGAACGCCTGCGCAACCAGGGGCCAGCGCCGCGTGACGAGCAGCGCGCCGCACAGCAGCAGCACGGCGATCGCGCCCTGGGGCGACATCGTCTCGCTCCCCGAGACCGGGCTGTCGCCCAGGAGCTGTCGCAGCCCGAGGTCGGTCCCCGACCCGTCCAACGCGAGCGCGCCCGCTGCGAGCGCCGCCGCGCAGGTCGCGACGACGATGCTGACCGCCGTCCCCCGGCGCGCCAGGCTCGCCGCGTACCACAGCGCGACGCCGACCAGCGCGAGGACGACCGCGGTCGCGACCGTGATGCCAGGCATGTCGGGCACGAACGACGTGAGCGTGGGCATGCCGGCGACGTGCCCCGCGAGGCCTACGGCCAGGGCGAGCCACGCGAAGCATGCGCACGACCACGCCGCGGTGCGCGCCAATCGACCGACTCGATGCACCAGGACACCAGTGTGGTCGACGGTCCGCGGCTCCGCCATCACTGCACGCTTCCCGGCCCGCACGCTCGCGCACGGGTCCGGAGCTCGTGCGCTCAGACCGGGGCGTCGGGCCGCAGCTCGAAGACCGTCCCCAGCCCCGAGATCTCGAGCACGCGCTGCACCGTCGGCGCCACGCGATGCAGCACGAGGCTCGCGCCGTGGTCCTCGAGACGGTTTCGCGCCTCGACGAGCACGCTGATGCCGGTCGAGTCGAGGAACGAGACCTCGGCGACGTCGAGGTGCACCGTGCCACCGGGCGCAGGGGTCGCGCGCTCCAGCGTCTCCGCGAGCGCGGGCGCGGTCGCGAGGTCGATCTCGCCCCCTATCGAGACGACCACGACGCGATCGTCCTGGCGAACTACCTCGGCACGCAGGGCGGGATCTCCCATCGCCCGCCGAGGCTACCCACACGGGGTGTCGCGGCGTCGGTCATCGGGTACGGCACGCGGGATGCAGATGCCGATCGAGCCGGGCACCGGTCAGCCGGCGCCCGGCTTCCGGGCCCCCACGAGCCACGGTCAGACCCTCGACTCCGAGACCTTCCACGGCAAGCTCGCCGTCGTCCTGTTCTTCCTCACCCGTCCCGGAAGCGCGGACGACGAGGTGCTCCTCGACTCCTTCGACGAGCACCTCGTCGACTTCGGGCACGAGCGCGTGCAGCTCCTCGGCGTGGCGCCGTGCTCGCCACGCGCGCTGCGTGACCGAGCGGAGGCGCAGCAGCTCGCCGTCACGATCCTCGCGGACGAGTCCGGCGAGATCGCGCGGACGTTCGGCGTCTCGGCGGCGGTGGGCGACCCAGATGCGCTCGCACCGCCCGCCACCGTGGTGATCGATCGCCGAGGCGTCATCGCGGCGCGGGTGCCGCGCACGGACGCGCCCCACCACGTCGAGGACGTGCTCGAGGAGCTCCGTCGGCTCGAGGACGCCATCGACGCAGGCGACCGTCCCGACGTCAGTCTTCGACCGCGAACAGCCCGGTCAGACCGGTGATCTCCAGCACGCGGCGCACGGGCTCCTGCACGCCGCGGAGCGTCATCGCGTCGTGCCCGCGCTCCTTCGCCTGCTTCAGCGCAGCCACGAGGACTCCGAGCCCCGACGAGTCGATGAACGTGGTCGCGGCGAGGTCGATCGTCACGCGATCCGCGCTCCCGAGCACGCGGTCGATCGCCTGACGCAGCTCGGGCGACGTCGCGACGTCGATCTCGCCCGCTACCGCGACGACCCATTCACCGTGGGCCGTGCCCGGTCGCACGTCGATCGAGATCGGCGCGAGCGCATCCTCGAGGTCCGGCTCAGGGACGCCCGCGCCGGGGGTCATCTCGCCACCGGCGCATCGTCGAGGGATCGCCGCGCGTGCGCGCCCAGCGTCTCGATGCTGCGCGCGATGAGCCGCGAGACCTGCATCTGGCTCACCCCGATGCGCTGGGCGATCTCACCTTGGGTGCGACCCTCGTAGAAGCGCATGCGCATGATCCGCTGCTCACGATCGGGAAGCAGCGCGAGAAGCCGGTCGGCCGTCACGCGGTCGTCGACGGCGTCGAGGTGCGGATCGCGCTCACCGGTCGCTCGCTCGGGCTGTCCGCCGGGATCGGCGTCGAGTGAGGTGAGGCGGTACAGCGTGCCCGCCTCCATGCTCTCGATGACGTCCTCCTCGCGGACGCTCAGGCGCTCCGCGATCTCGCCCGTCGTCGGGGGGCGTCCGAGCTCTTGGTGCAGCGCCACGGTCGTGTCGCGCACGGCGAGGTGCAGCTCTTGGATCCGGCGCGGGACGCGCACCGCCCACCCGCGGTCACGGAAGTGCCGCTTCAGCTCACCGAGGATCGTCGGCGTCGCGAACGAGCTGAAGCGCACGCCGTGGTCAGGATCGAACCGCTCCACCGCCTTGAGCAGACCGACCATCGCGACCTGGCAGAGGTCCTCGAGCGGCTCGCCGCGGTGCATCATCCGGCGGGCCAGCGCCTCGGCGAGGCGCGTGTGCTCCGCCATGAGCTCGTTGCGCAGCGCGCGGTCACCCGTGCGGCGGTACTCACGGAACCGCTCCATGCTGTGCTCCCCGCCGACCTCGGTCACGGCCGTCATTGCATCACGAACGCTCGCCAGCGTTGCACGACGAACGTCAGGTCGGAGCCCTTGAGCTCGAACTCGTAGTGGTCGGAGAGCGCATCCACGATCGTCGCCGAGAGGTCGGAGAGCTCCATCATGTACCCGTCACGGGCCCGCGCGGTGCCGCGGGCGACGACTCGGCCGGGAGAGCTCTCCATCGAGACGAGCAGCGCGTGGTCGGTCGACCGCATCGCCGCCTGGCACAGCTCGTCGACCGCGAGCCGGAAGTCCTCGGCCTCCTCGCAATCGAGGCCGCCGCGCACGGCGGCGTCGGCGGCGAGGAGCCGCACCGTCCGGAGGTAGGTCGAGTAGGGCGGCACGAGCACGTGCAGCTCGTCTCCGAACGACGGGACGTGCCCCGCAAGCATCGCCCGAGGATGCCCCGCGGCGGCCTCGCCCAAACCTCTCGCCCGCGCCTCTCGGGAGGGGCGGCCGTCCGTCATCGGGCCGGGTCCACCGAGTCGACGACCAGCGCGGTCAGCGCGAGGTTGCCCGGGTCGTTGAAGTGCACGCCATCGGCGATGTGGAGCGCGGGATTGCCACCGAGTGCGTGATCCATGTCCACGATGGAGAGCCGGGGCCAGCGCATCGTGGCGCTCTGCAGCTCGAGGTTCACACGCCCGGGATTGGCGGGGTACGACGCCTGCTCCTGGACGTTGAGCCAGAGCACCCGCTCGACGCCGCTCTTCAGCAACGTGGCCATGATCTGGTCGATCCCGCCGGCCACGTCGATGCACTCCGGCGCGCAGTCGTTGGTCCCGAGGACGACCACCGCGATCCGCGGCCGCACCACGGCGACGAGCGGCGGGAGCGCCGGCGCCCACTCCTCGATCGACCAGCCCGGGCGACCGTCGACGACCGAACGCCAGCCGTGCTGCTCGAGGCCGGCCGCGATGACCGCGGCGCCACCGTGCACGAGCGAGTCGCCGACCACCAGCACCGTGTCGCTCGACACCGGTGGCGTGTCGTCGAACCCCGACAGCGCGACCACGGCGACGATCAGCCCGGCGGCAAGCACGACCTGGTGGATCCTCGTCACGCAGATCCTCGGACCACACGCGGGCGGGTGCGGAGCTCGGTCGGGCGCTGTGCAGCGTCGGATCGAGGCTCGACGATGCCGAGCTCCTCGAGGAGCACGAGGAACGCGCGCGCGAACGGCGACGTCTGGACGCGCCGCGCCACGTCGGACCAGTCGATCTGCTCGCGCAGGGCGCGCGCGTACGTGAGCGGCGGCGAGAGGTTGAGCTCGTGCTCGGTCAGGGCGAGCAGCTTCGTGACGAGGATGTCGTCCGGGCACATGACCGGCATGTCCACGGCGCCGACGCTCAAGACCTCGCAGCGATCGCGCAGCACCGCGTCGACGTCGAGCCCGAGCGGGCAGTGGATGAGATCGATGAGGACGCCGTCGACCCATGTCTTGACGAGCCACCCCTCCGGCGGGCGATCGGTGGGAAGCCCGGCGGACTCGAGCAGCGCGAGCGCCGCGTCGACGTCCTGAGGGCGGATGACCAGATCGACGTCGTGCTCCGTCGGCGGGCCGCCCCGCGCCCACGCGGCCATCCCGCCACCGAGCGCGAACGGGATCCCCGCGTCGCGCAGGCTCGCCGCGACCGTCTTGAGCGCGGCGACGATGACGTCGGCTTGCTCCGTCGGCACGACCATCAGGTACCCATCGGGGCCGGGGGCGACGCCGACGTTTCTCGGGGGGCCGCCCCGGGCAAGGCCAACGTCGGCATGACCCAGGAGCCGCAGTACGTGGTCGAGGTCATCAGCGACGCGCTGGCCTCCGACCCGGAAGTCGCCGAGCTCGGCGTCCACGCACGCGTGGCCGGCACCGACGTGTTCCTGCAGGGCCAGGTCGCGACCGAGCACCGGCGCGAGCGGGTCGGGCGCATCGTCGCGGACCTGCTGCCGGAGCACCAGATCCACAACGACCTGAAGGTCGTCGACGTCGCTCCGGACGCCGACTCGGAGGAGCTGTCGTGACGGAGCGGTGGTCGTGATCCGGCTCGCGGCCGTCGGCGACGTGCACTTCGGCGCCGACTCCGGTGGGACGTGGCGACCGTCGGAGCACGTGAGCGACGACGCCGACGCGCTGCTCGTGGCGGGCGACCTCACGCAGATCGGGAGCGGTGAGGAGGCTCGCGTGCTGGCCGACGAGCTCGCCGCGGTCACCGTCCCGACGGTGGCGGTGCTCGGGAACCACGACCACCACAGCGGCGACCCCGAAGGGGTGTGCGGGGTCCTCGAGTCGGCCGGGGTGCATGTCCTCGAGGGACAGACGGCGACGTTCACGATCGGCGACGTGTCCGTCGGAGTGGTCGGGGCGACGGGCTTCGGTGGGGGCTTCGCGGGCGCATCGGGTACGGCGTTCGGCGAAGCCGAGATGAAGCAGTTCATCCGCAGGACCGAGCGTGCCGCCGAGCGCGTCGAGTCGTGCCTGACCGCGCTCGACACCGACGTGACGGTCGCTCTGCTGCACTACGCACCCGTGAAGGACACGGTCGTCGGGGAGCGCCCGGAGATCTACCCGTTCCTCGGCAGCTTCCTGCTCGGTCGCGCCATCGATGCGGGCGGTGCCGACCTGGTCGTCCACGGGCACGCGCACGCGGGGAGCGAGCAAGGTGTGACTCCGGGCGGCGTGCGCGTCCGCAACGTCGCGCTCCCGCTCATCCGACGCCCCTACCGCGTGTTCGCGTTCGCGAGCGACAGCGAGTCGGCGTGACGGTGGTCACTCGTGGTCGACGAGCAGGTCCGCCAGCCCGATGATCTGGAACGCCCGACGACAGTGATCCACGACGTTCGTGAGCTCGATCTCGCGTCCCTGGGCGGTGAGATCGCGGCGCGCCGTCTCGAAGACCGCGAGCCCGCTCGAGTCGATGAAGGTCATCCGCGCGCAGTCGACCACGACCTTCCCGCTGGTGCTCTCGCAGTAGGTGCTCAAGTCGGCGGCCATGCGGGGGGCCGACGCGATGTCGATCTCCCCGACGACCGTGAAGGGCGCCTCGGCGCGACGGCGCGAGGCGCCCGCGGCCCCCGCCGCTCGTTCCTCAGGCATCGGCGGCAGCCTAGGGCGGCGGTCCCACGAACGCCCCCCGGTGGCGGTGCGCACCGGCGGTGGTTGAGCAGCGGTCCAGCTGGGTATTCCCCGCCCGGGCCGGCGTCGTCCGGCGACGCGAGGAGTGGTGATGACGGCAGCGTTCTCCGTGCTCGAAGCCGATGATCGGCGCTCGGCTGCCGCGTTGCTCGGCAGGTTCGACCGCTCGAACCGCTGGTTCCTCGAGAAGCATCTCGCCGAGCTCGACGGCGACGTGCTGCTCGACTGCCACAGCGTCGAGAGCTTCGACGAGGTCGCCGTCGCCGCGCTGCGCCGCTTCCGTGAGCGAGCCGCGCGGCAGCGACGCCGGGTGACGTTCCGCTCGCTGCCCTCGCGCTACTGGGCCGCGCTGCGGTCGCGCTGACCGACCCGGCCAGGCTCGCCGGGTTCAGTCGGTCGTGCAGTAGAACTGCTCGTACCAGCGCCGGTACTCCATGATCGGCTTCTCGCTCGGCGCGAGCGACGGCGTCGGCACGTAGCGCTTGTGCTCCCAGATCGGGATGTCCTGCCCGATCTCGCGACTGACGGAGTCGACGAACGCGCGGGCGACGCGCGCCGTGTGCGCGTCCTGGTCGGGGTTGCGGAGTGTGAAGAGGAACGTGACCAGGGTCGTCTCCTCGTCGATCGGCGTCGAGCAGCCGATGAGACTTGCGTCGATGAGACCCTGGTAGCGCGTGATGGCGAAGCCCGGGCCTCGGCCGGTGACGTCGATGCGGCCGTCGACCGGGCCCTTCGAGGAGGGGAACTGCTGCTTCGTGAGGACGAGGCGGTCGTACCCGTCGAACGTCACGCTCTCGGTGATGCCGACCTTCGGGTGCGAGTGCACGAACTCGAAGTGCGCGGCATCGAACCCGTTCTCGCCGATCTCCTGCATGCAGCTGCCGATCGTGTACTCGAACACCTCGTAGGGCCCGAACTCGGGGTCGTCGAACTCGGGCACCTCCATGACCTCCCACATCGGCTCGGCCTGCTGCGGGTGGTACCAGGCGAGGACGATCCCGCCGCGCTCGACCGTCGGGAACGTGCGCAGCGCGGCCTTCGCGTTCGGACGATCGGCGTACGGGATCGCGACGTTGCGTCCCTCGGCGTCGTAGCGCCACCCGTGGAACGGACAGGCGATGCACCCGTCGACGACCGATCCGCCGACGCCGAGGTGCGCGCCCAGGTGGGCGCAGTACGCCTCGTGACACACCGCCGAGCCGTCGGCGCCGCGCCAGACGACGACGTCAGTGCCGAAGTACGAGCGATTGACGATCGTGCCGGGTGGAACCTCGTCCGAGAGCGCGACCTTGAACCAGCCGAAGGGCATCGGGAACGGGAATCGCTTCGAGCTCATGCCCGATCTCCTCTCGAGCGGTGTTCAAGTATCTTGGCCGCAATGGGGACGGACGACGCCCCGCGTGACGCGTGGCGGGTGGCCTTCGAGCGTTCGCAGCGCCGCGATGCCGACTTCTCGACCCTGTCGGGGATCCCGCTCGAGCCGGTGTACGGGCCCGCGGACGCGGAGCATCCGGGCGTGTGGCCGTACACGCGGGGGCCGTACGCGTCGATGTACCGGTCGAAGCTGTGGACGATGCGCCAGTTCGCGGGCTTCGGCACCGCCGAGGACACGAACGCGCGGTTCCAGGAGCTGCTGGGTGCCGGCGGCAGCGGGTTGTCGACGGCGTTCGACATGCCGACGCTCATGGGCCGCGACTCCGACCACCCGCTCGCGCTCGGTGAGGTCGGCCGGGCCGGCGTCGC
>DATBSK010000106.1:0-9978 GCA_036559825.1 Acidimicrobiia bacterium
GGTGCCGCCGCGGCCGTCGACGCCATGAACCGCGCCGCGGCGCTCGGGATCGGCGCGCAGCGACCGCTTTTCTTCGACATGGAGGCCTACGACAACACGAACAGCAGCTGTGTCGCGGCCGTGCGCGCGTTCGTGAGCGGCTGGGTGGGTCAGCTCCACCAGGGCGCGTACCTCGCCGGCTTCTACTCGAGCGCGGCGTCGGGCATCGCGGACCAGTCGGCGATCGCGGGGAACCCCGCGTACAACCAGCTCGACTTCATCTGGTTCGCGCACTGGAACAACGACCCGAGCGTGAACGAGCCCAACAAGTCGTGGCTCCCCGACAACCTCTGGGCGAACCACCAGCGGATCCACCAGTACCAGGGCGGTCATCAGGAGACCTACGGCGGCGTGACCATCAACATCGACCGCGACTCCGTGGACTCCCAGGTGGTCGGCTGAGACTGCACCGATCGGCGCAGCCTCAGCCTCGTCGGACGCGGAAGCTGCCCTGGGCGGTCGTGCCCTGGCTCCCGGTGGCCACGACGTTGTAGGTACCCGGCGGATCGGCGAGCGCGGTCGCGTACTTCGTCGTGACCGTTCCCTCGTCCGACGCCACGTGCGGCGGACCCTTGAACGTGCCGCTCGGCGACTGGATCTCGAACGTGACGCTCTCCCCCGGCTTCGCGCCCGTGAGCTTCAGACTCACGCTGACGCCGAGCACGGTGTTGTGCGGGCTGACCACGAGCTGCAACGGTGGCTTGGCCGGGATCTTCAACTTCTCGCCCTCGGTCAGGCTGTCGGGGTTCGAGATCTGGTTGATGGCGAGGATCGCCTTCGTGGTGACCCCGAACTTCTGACCGATCGACGTCAGGGTGTCACCCTTCATCACCACGTACGCGGTCGGCGGCGCCGTCGTCGACGA
Organism: Acidimicrobiia bacterium; assembly: GCA_036559825.1. GTDB lineage: Bacteria > Actinomycetota > Acidimicrobiia > IMCC26256 > PALSA-555 > DATBSK01. Next base: position 905 of record DATBSK010000106.1, read on the forward strand.
CTTGGGCGCGGTCGCGGGTGGGAACGTCGAGATCGTCGTCGTCGCCGCGGAGGCGACTCGCTTGTGAGGCGTGTCGTCGCCGCCACCTGCGAACACCAAAGCACCCACCGCGCCGAGGATCACCACGAAGAGCACGGCGAGCGCGATGCCCGTCGGTCGCCGCCGGCGCGGCTCCTCCAGGGAGCTCTCCACATCTCCATGCTCGCGCCGCCGCGAGGACGCCGTGACCGTTGTCCCGGCATGGGTCCGTCAGCGCTGGGTCGCCCCCGAACGCAGCAGGTCGTCCATCTGACCCATCGCGGCGGCGATGCCTTCCTCCATCCCCATCTCGAGCATCTGCTCCATCGCACCGACCGACGGGAAGCGCGTCTCGACGTGCATCCGCGTGCGTCCGTCGGACGGCTCGTCGAGCGTGACGCGCGTCATCGTCGTCGGCATGTCGGGGTTCGGCACACCTGCGTCGTCCGCGAACCCGTCTTCGAACTCGAGACGGTGGGGAGCCTCGACGGCGATGACGCGCCACCACCCGTGTGCCTGATCGCCTTCAGGACCGGTCATGTAGTACGCGACGCGCCCGCCGGGGCGGAAGTCGTGGTCGACCACGGTCGCCGGGTACGTGGGGGGACCCCACCACCGCTCGAGCTGGCGGGGGTCCTCCCACAGCTGCCACACGCGTCCGATGGGGGCATCGAACTCCGCGACGATCGTCATCGTCAGCGACTCGGGATCCTTGCGAATGCTCTGGACGGTCATGGGTTCGCTCCTTCACCGCTCTCGTCGGCGAGCACCTCGCCGAACCGTTCGATCCGGCCTCGCCACACCGCTTCCAGCTGGTCGAACAGCAGGCGCGCGTCACGCAGCGCCTCGACGTTGCCCCGCACCAGCTGCTCGCGCCCGCGGCGGCGCTTCGTGACCAGCCCCGCTGCTTCCAGCACCGCGACGTGCTTCTGCACCGCCGCGAAGCTCATCGGGTAGCGCCGGGCGAGCGCCGTCACCGAATGCTCGTCGGCCATCGCCCGCACGACGATGTCGCGGCGAGTGGGGTCCGCGAGCGCCCGGAACAGCCGGTCGGTCCGCTGCCCCGGGGCAGCATCGACAACGGCGTAATCTACAACCATATGGTTGTAGATTACGCCCGCCGGGCCCGGGGCGCAAGCGGAGCGATCAGCGCGGGCGGAGTCGCACGCTGCGGAGCGAGTGCGGGGGGACGGCGAAGCGCACGACGGACCCGTCGCGCGCCAGCGGCTCAGCGGACGGCATCTCGTCGAGACGCACGGCAGTCGCGTCCTCGAGCTCGAACCCGACGGTGAGCGTCGCCTCCTCGGGCGCGCCGGTCGCGTTCAGGACGCGCACGACGAGCCCGTCGCCGTCGTCGGCCGGCTTGCACGCCGAGAGCGCCAACGCGGGGGGCGTGAGGCGCAGCAGCTCGCGGCCCGGCTCGAGCAGCGGCTCCGGCCCACCGAGCACACCCCGGAGCCCGAGCTCGGCGTCGCGTGCGTGGGCGGGATCGCGTGCGAGCACGAGCGACGCGCGGATCGCTCCGATCACCTGCGCACCGGGCGCTGGCATCTCCGGACCGGCGGGGATCGGGCGCGATCCCAGCTCGAAGCGAGCGAGCCAGCCGACCGATCGCACGAGCGTCACGAGGACGGTGCCGCCGGCCGTCACCTCGGCCTCGGGCAGCCCCGGTGCGCCGACGACCAGCCCGTTCGCCTCGATCCAGCCCTGGTGCGGGAACGCCGCCGGCGCGGCGTGCAGCCATGCAGAGTCGTCAGGGAGGGTCGTGGAGCACGCCATGACGTCGAACGTGGTCGCGGCGCGTGCGCCAGTGGCCGGCGCACCCGTCGGGAAGCGGATGCGCAGCCGGTGGTCGCGCGCGCGATTCTCGAACGCGACGGTGACGCCGACCCACGGCACGCCGGGGGCGACCACGACCTCGGTCACGAGCGGACAGGCCACGAGCTCGGTCATCCGCTCAGTCCGCGCGTCGTCGAGACCCGCCGGCAGCAGCAGCGCGCGCGTGATACGCAACCGCCTGATCCCGCTCTCGTGCGCCATGCGGGTCACCGAGACGTCAGCCGCAGCCGTGATCGGCACGTCACCCGGCAACGCATCGAAGTCGTAGCTGTCACCCCGGTCACCGCAGTCCTCGAACGCGAACAGCCCGTCGTACGCGCGATCACCGAACCGCACGGCGAGGGTCCCGTCCGGGTCGGCGCGCACGATGACGTCATCCGCCTCGATGTCGCTCCCGTCGTCGACGACGTCGGCCGTGGGTGGCCCGGGGCGGAGCGCGGCGCGCCGGCAGCCGAACGCCGGGACGTCCGGCGCGACGACCTCGAGATCGAGGGCGGCCTGGTCGGGAAGGAACCGGACCCGAGCCGGGTCCTCCGATGCGACGACACGCGCCGGCGCGCCGTCGACGGTGAAGCCCGAACGCTTGAGCGCGAGCGGGTGCAGATCGAACCGGTCGATGCTGGCCCGCCACGGCGGGAACGCGTCGAGCGCGACGCGCACGATGCCGGTCTTCCGGAACGGCGATGGGTTGAACACGACGAGCTCGTGCTCGTCGGTCCACTCGAGCGCGCCCGTCGCGACGCGCCCGGCGAGGCGCTCGAGGACGCGGGTCGTGGTCGTCTCGGCGACGTCGACGACGGTGTCGAGCCGCGCCTGCACCTGCTCGTGGACGCGGTCGATGGAGCAGCCGCACAACGAGTCGTGCGCCTGGCTCTGCAGCAGGGAGCGCCAGGCCAGCTCGAGCGCGGGGCGCTCGTTGTCGAGGCCGAGCACCTGGCCCAGCGCGGCCCACGGCTCGGCCCAGCCTTCGAGCAACGCCTGGGCGCGGCGGTTCGCCAGCTTCTGCGGCATGCGGCTCGACCACACGCCGGGGAGGAGATTGGCGACGCGCGCGCCGAGCAAGGCTCCCTTGAAGCACCGCGCCTCGCGGGCGTCGAGCATCGACGCCGCGTCATCGAGGAGTGCTCGCGTCACCGGGGCATCGAGCTGCATCGCCAGCTGGGCCGCGACGTCTGCGGTCAGCGTGTCGGGCGGCAGGTGATCGAAGCCGTTCATCAGCAGCACCGGGTCGTGGCCGGCGTCCGCCTGGCGGCGCGCGAGCGCGGCGAGTCGATCGGGCGCGGTCGCGGGGTCGGCATCGATCCCCGCGGCGCTGAAGTAGCCGTCGGACAGGTGCCAGGCGACGACGCTGCTGCCATCAGGTGCGCGCCAGCGCCACACCGGGCCGAGCTCGTCGATCTCGTCGCCGTTCCCCCGCCAGTAGACGAACGGGCCGAGACCGAACCCCGCGAACAGCTGCGGGAGCTGGGCGGGGTGGCCGAACGAATCGGGCACGTACGCGACCCGCGAGCACGCGCCGAGCGCCTCGGCGACGCGCCGCCCGAGGAGCAGGTTCCGGACGTGCGCCTCACCCGACGGCAGGAGCGAGTCCGGCTGGACGTACCACGGCCCGACGCCGACACGACCGCCGCGCACCGCGGCCGCGAGCTCGGCGCGCCGGTGCGGCCGCAGCGCGAGGTAGTCGTCGAGGACGACCGTCTGCCCGTCGAGCACGAAGCGGTACTCCGGATCGGCGGCGCAGAGGTCGAGCACACGGTCGACCGTCCCCACGAGCCGCGATCGGAACTCCTCGAACGACCGGTACCACTCGCGGTCCCAGTGCACGTGGGAGACGAGGACGCACCGCACCGTCCGCAGCGCAGCCTCAGCCGCGCTCGTCGGTGAACGTCTGGAGCACTCGGGAGCTCACCGACAGCAGCAGCTCGACGGCCTCCTCGGGCGTCGCCTCGCCCGCGCGGACCGCCTGCGTCGCGTGGTGCATGACCGACAGCATGCTGTCGACGACGATCCAGGCCTCGATCCGGGAGAGACCGAGGCCCTCGAGCGGCCCGATGAGCCGTCGCTGCATCGACTCCTGCAGCTCGACCTCGTGCGCGCCGAGCACCGTGTTGAGGCTCGAGTCGCGCATCAGGATCACGCAGGCCAGGCGGAACTCGATCGCCGGATGCGCCCAGTCGTCCGCGGTCCAGAGCCGATCCACGAAGTCCTGCCGCGTCCCGGGGACGTGGCCCGGGCGGACGTCCTTGAGCGCGACCACCCCGGCCAGCACGTCCTCGAACGAGAACCGCTCGTTGAGCTCGGCTTCGAACGTGGCGAGCAGCGAGTACAGGAGGTCGGCCCGCTGCGGGAAGTAGCGGTAGACGAGCGAGCGCGCGCATCCCGCGAGCTCTGCCACGGAGGCGTGCGACACGGCGTCGACGCCGCGGGTCACGACGAGATGCGCCACGACGCGCGTCAGCTGGGCACGGCGCTGCGCGGCTTGGTCGGCCGGCTCGAAGCGAAAGGTCTCTGCCACGGGGACGAGAACTCCTTGTTGCTGCCGCCAGGATACGGACCTGACAATACGTCAAGCGGTTGACAGATTGCCAGCACACAGGCAGACTGCGCACCTCGGAGTTCGACCCGCGGCGCAAGGGGGGTCCCAGTGATCGGACGGCGCTTCGCGGCGGTGGCCGCGGTGATCGGGGTGGCCCTCGCCGGCTCGACCCAGGTGATCGGCGCGCAGTCGGGCAAGCAGGCACCGAAGGCGACCGAGGTCGGCGTGTCCGCCTCGACGATCCGCATCGCGGTCGTGGCCGACGTCGAGAACCCCGCCGCACCGGGACTGTTCGCCGGTTCTCCCGCGGCGATCCAGGCGTTTGCGAAGTACATCAACAAGAACGGCGGGCTCGCCGGTCGCAAGCTGGCGGTCGACTTCATCGACTCGCACCTGAGCGCGGACGACGCGCGCAGCGCGGTCATCAAGGCGTGCGCCGAGGACTTCGCCATCGTCGGGACGGCGGCACTCTTCCTGTCCAACATCGACGACATGGTCGCCTGTGCAGACAAGGCCGGGAACCCGACGGGGCTCCCCGACATCCCGATCCTCAGCACCGAGATCGAGCACCAGTGCTCGCCGGTGTCGTTCGGACCCAACCCGTCGCAGCTGGACTGCGCGACCAAGGACTCCGCGCCCCAGAAGTGGCGCTCCAACGTCGGTGCCGCGAAGTACTTCCGCCGTACGTTCGGCAAGGATCTGCACGGGACCTACCTCTACGGCAACGACCTCAAAGCCGCAGCGATCGGCGGCCTCGCGCTCATCCGCGGCGCGGTGGCGGCCGGCATCAAGTCCGACAACGAGATCGGCATCTCGGCGCGGGCTCCGCAGACCGAGTACACCCCGGTCGTCCAGCGGCTGAAGGAGGCGTCGTCGAACTACTCCCTCAACACGGGGCCGTTCAGCTCGTCCGTCGCGCTGCGCAAGGAAGCCAAGCTGCAAGGCGTCGACCCGACCTCGGTCGTCTGGGAGTGCTTCTGCTACGACCGGCACTTCATCGAGCAGGGCGGTGCGGACGTCGACGGCGAGTTCGTCCGGATCTCACACCTTCCCTACACCGACACGAAGAACGCGGCGGTCCGCAACTTCGTGAAGTTCACACCGGACGACAAGGTCGACTCCTTCGCGGCGTTCGCCTGGGTGGCCGGCTTCCTCTTCCGCGATGCGGTCAACGCGGTTGTGAAGAAGGGCGGGGACAATGCGTTGACACGCAGGGCGCTCTTCGACGCACTGCACGGCATCAAGAAGTTCGACGCCGACGGCATGTGGGGCACGACGAACATCGCCGACAAGGTCCCGACGCCGTGCTTCGTGCTCATGCAGGTGAAGGGAGGCAAGTTCCAGCGCGTCCACCCGACCAAGCCCGGCACGTTCGACTGCAAGCCGAGCAACAACATCGTGTTCAGCTCGGACATCATCGGGACGTGACCACGCGGGTCCAGAGCGTGCTCGTCGGTCGTGAGGGGTCCGGCTGCGCCGGGTGACAGACTGCTCCGACCCGCACAGCCCGCACGAGGCCCGCTCCCGATGACCAGCACCACTGCGACCGCCGCGCGAAACCCGCACTCCGGCCTGCCCTTCGACGACGACGACGCGACGATCGGGCGAGCGCTGGAAGATGTCAGCGTCCCGGCGTTGCTGTGCTCGCTCGTGCACGTCACGGGCGATCCCTCGTGGATCCGCGGTGAGCTGCGCCCGCAAGGCTCGATGCTCAACGAGTACCAGGGCTACATGCCGGAGGAGATGAAGGCCGACGCGCGCCGTCGTGCCCTGTCGGCGATCGTCCGCTACCGCGACCAGGGCTGCGTGCTCCCCGCTCCCCCGTCGCCCGAGGTCCTGCACGAGATGATGGAGTTCCTCGCGTGCACGCCGGTGCCCGCCGACGTCGCCGAGATGTTCCTCGAGGACCTCCATCTCGACGGTTCGGACGCAGGGGTGATCACCTGGGGCGACGAGATTCCCGTCGACGTCAAGGCCGGCGCGCACGTCGTCGTGATCGGTTGCGGCGAGTCCGGCCTCCTCGCCGGGATCCGGCTCTCGCAGGCGGGGATCCCGTTCACGATCGTGGAGAAGAACGCGGGGCCCGGCGGCACGTGGTGGGACAACCGCTACCCGGGGGCACGGGTCGACATCGGGAGCCACTTCTACTGCTACTCGTTCGAGCCCGCCGACCACTGGACCGAGTACTTCTCTCGGCAGCCCGAGCTCCAGGAGTACTTCGAGCGCGTGATGCGCAAGTACGGCGTCGAGCAGCACTGTCGCTTCGGTACCGAGGTGACCGCGGCGACGTTCGACGAGGGCACGGGCCGATGGTCGGTCGAGGTGCGGACGCCGGACGGCGCGCTCGAGCGCATCGACGCCTTCGCGGTGATCAGCGCCGTCGGCGCGCTGAACCAGCCCCACCTGCCTGACATCCCCGGGATCGACGACTTCACGGGCCCGTGGTTCCACTCGGCCCGCTGGGACGCGAGCGTCGACATCCGCGGCATGCGCCTCGCGCTCGTCGGTGCCGGCGCGAGCGGCTTCCAGATCGCGCCCACGGTCGCCGACGAGGTCGCGCAGCTGACCGTGTTCCAGCGCACCGCGCAGTGGGTGTTCCCGAACATGCACTACCACGAGCAGGTGCCCGACGGTGACCGCTGGGCGATGCGTCACCTGCCGTTCTACGGCCGGTGGTTCCGGTTCCTCACGTTCTACCCGGGCTCGGGCCTGAGCATGGACCGTTCACGGATCGACCCCGGCTACGACGACAGTGACGGGCTCGCGGTCAACGAGACGAACGCGCTGACTCGCGAGCTGTTCGGCGGCTGGATCAAGGAGCAGATCGGCGACGACCCCGATCTGCTCGCGCGCGTCATGCCCGACTACCCCGCGACGGCCAAGCGGATGCTCCAGGACAACGGCTCCTGGCTCGCATGCCTCAAGAAGGACAACGTCGAGCTCGTCCGCACGGGGATCGAGCGCGTCGTCGAGGACGGCATCGTCACGGTCGACGGTACGCACCACCCTGCCGATGCGATCTGCTTCGCCACTGGCTTCCTGCACAACGACTACCTCTGGCCCATGCACATCGTCGGGCGTGATGGTCGGTCGCTGCGCGAGCAATGGGGCATCGAGCCGACTGCCTATCTCGGGATCACGGTCCCGAGCTTCCCCAACCTGTTCTGCCTCTACGGTCCGGGCACGAACCTCGCGCACGGCGCGAGCCTGATCTTCCAGTCCGAGTGCCAGGTCAACTACGTCATGGAGGCGCTGCGGCTCCTGCTCACCGGTCCGCACCGAACCATGGAGCCGCGACAGGACGTGCACGACGACTACCGGCGCCGCTACGAGCACGAGATCTCGCAGATGGTGTGGTCGCACTGGTCGGTGAAGCACTCCCACTTCAAGAACCCCGACGGCCGCATCTTCACGCTGTCGCCGTGGCCGATCCCCACGTACTGGGCGTGGACCAAGCGCGTCGACCCGCGCGATTTCGAGCTCGCATAGCCGCTCTGGTTGGATGCACTGCGCGTGGATCTGATCATCGAGGCGAAGGGCCTGACGAAGCGGTTCGGCAAGGTCGAGGCCCTCGCCGGGCTCGATCTCGAAGCCCCCGCCGGTTCGGTGCTCGCGGTCCTCGGCCCGAACGGCGCGGGGAAGACGACGTTCATCCGCACGATCGCGACGCTGCTGCGGCCCGACGCAGGCGTGCTGCGCGTCGGGGGCGTCGACGTGACCGAGGAGCCCAAGCAGGTGCGCCGGTCGATCGGGCTCGCCGGCCAGTTCGCCGCGGTCGAGCCCGCGCTCACCGGTCGCGAGAACCTGCGGATGGTGGCGCGCCTCTTCGGCCACGACCGCCGCGCCGGCAATGCCGCGGCCGACGAGGTGCTCGAGCTCCTGGGGCTGGCCGAGGCGGGTGACCGGCTCGTGCGCACGTACTCGGGCGGCATGCAGCGCAAGCTCGACCTCGGCGCCAGCCTCGTGGGCGCGCCACGGCTCCTGCTCATGGACGAGCCGACGACGGGTCTCGACCCGCGGAGCCGCAACGACCTCTGGCTCAACATCGAGGCGCTCGCCGCGGGCGGCACGGACGTCGTGCTCACCACGCAGTACCTCGACGAGGCCGACCGCCTCGCCGACATCATCGCGATCATCGACCACGGCCGGCTCGTCGCCTCGGGCACGAGCGGAGAGCTCAAGTCGCAGGTCGGCCGCGACGTCATCGACGTACGGCCGTGCGACGATGCCGACCTCGAGCGCGCGGCCGCGGCGCTCGGGGCCGAGGCGGCCGTGGACGCGGCGCGCTCGCACGTGTCGCGTCCCGTGACCGAGGGCGCCGACGAGCTCGTCGCCGCGGTGCGCGCGCTCGCCGACGCCGGCATCGCCCTCGACGACATCTCGCTGCGACGCCCGACACTCGACGACGTGTTCCTGGCGCTCACGGGTCACTCGACCGAGGCTGCCGAGACCGACGACGAAGAGGGCTCGCGGTGACGATCTCGGCCCCGACGAAGACTGCGAGCCCGCTGACGACGATCTCGACGGTCGCGGTTCGCACGATCCTCAAGATCCTCCGCACGCCGCAGATCGTCGGCATCGCGATCATGCAGAGCATCGTGTTCCTGCTGATGTTCCGCTACGTCCTCGGTGGCGCGATCGACGTGCAGGGCGTGGACTACGTCGACTTCCTGGTGCCCGG
>DATBSK010000107.1:0-6635 GCA_036559825.1 Acidimicrobiia bacterium
GCGCGCGACGCTCGAGTCGCGCGGGGTCGAGCTGCGCCTCGGCGAGACGGTGCGCGCGGTCACACGCACCCGGGTGCACCTCGCCTCGGGCGAGGACCTCGAGGCGCACACGCTCATCTGGACCGCGGGCGTCCGCGCGAACCCGCTCGTGGAGCGGCTTCCGTTCGCGTGGGACGCGGCAGGCCGCGTCGAGGTCACCGACGATCTGTGTGTGCCCAGCCATCCGGACGTGTTCGTGGTCGGCGACGCCGCCGCCGCGTCCGGGCGCGACGGACGAGTCCTGCCGCAGGTCGCGCCGGTCGCGATCCAGTCGGGCCGCCACGTGGCGCGCCAGATCTCCCGCCGGCTCCGAGACCGCCCGACCCGGCCCTTCCGCTACGCCGACCGGGGCGCGATGGCGACGATCGGGCGGCGTGCCGCGGTCGCGGATCTTCGCCTCGGCATCCGGTTGCGCGGCACCGTTGCCTGGCTCGCCTGGCTGACGCTGCACCTCGTGTACCTGATCGGGTTCCGCAACCGCTTCCTCGTGCTGTCGAAGTGGGCCTGGAACTACCTCAGGTGGGACTGGGGACCACGGCTCGTCCTGGACCCGGAGAGCGACACCCCGCGGGGCTAGCGCCCGCGGCGGAGACCGGACGCGAGGCGGACCATCAGCCGGTCGTAGTGCGCGAGTCGGGTCGGTGCGCCGGGGCTGCCACCGGCGCGGTTGCGGTACGCGGGGACGCCGACGGCGGTCACCAGGAGGCATTGCTCGCGCGTGCCGAAGAACTGCGAGACGAGCTCGTCGTAGAAGGTGAGGCCGGTCGCGCCCGCGCCGAGCGTGAAGGCCGCGAGCGCGAGCCGCTCGGCCACGATCCCGGCTTCGAGCTGCGCGGCGCGGTAGCCGCGCGATCCGAGCGTCGTCAGCAGCTCGTCGAGGTCGGCGGCATGGAAGGCGGTGAACGCCGCGTCTCCACCGAGCGGCTGGTCGAGACACAGCCGCGCGGTCAGCTCGCGGTACTCGCCCGCTCGCCGCTGCTCGAGGTGACCGGCGCGCCAGCGGTACGCCCCAGGCTCGAGGCCCTCGACCGCGTGCACGGCGAGGAAGTGCTGAACAAGCGTGTGCCCCGTGGCGGCGAAGTCGCCCGGGACCGGACGTGCCGCCGCTCCGAGGCCCCAGGTCAGCAGCTCGGCTGGAACGGTGTCGGGACGCATCAGGCGTGTCGACCCGCGCCGCACGATGACGTCCTCGAGTGGTTCGCTGCCGGCTTCGGCCGCGACGTCGAGCGCGTCGGGCGTCGGGACGCCCAGGGTCGCGCCGACAACGCGCCATGCCGCGACCGCGTCTGCATCCGCGAGGTCTCCGTCATCGTGTGCTGCTTGGAGCAACGGAAAGCGCATAGGGCGCGGCGCAACCGGCTCGGTCACCAGGTGAAGGTCGGCGACGGGTTGACCGTCGGCTACGGCAGGCGCGTGATCGCGGCTGTGCCCGATCGTCACGACTGCGAGCGTCAGCTCCTCGACGCCGTCGACGCCCACGAGATCGTCGATGAGACGGTCGACGAACCCCAGGTGGACGCGAGCCGGAAGCCCGAACGCCTCCGCGAGCGCAAGGAGGTTGGCCAGCATGCACCCCGCGTCCCAGAACAGATGGCGATAGCCGCGCTCGCCGTACTTCCACGCGGTGCGAAACGGGATACCGGTCAGCACCAGGCTGCACGGGGCCGCTCCGACTTCCGGCGCGCTCGTCGCGGCGGCCAGCGGCCCGCGGTGATCCCCGTCGCGCAACGTCGTGAGACCGACCTCGAGCGGAGCGAAGTGGTGCACGCCGGCGGGGACGTCCCCGAGCCCGGCACACACGACGTAGACCTCGACCGGGTGGAGGTTCCCCGCCGACATCGCGGCACGGAACCACGTCGGCCTGCCGCCCGCGCGCGGTTCGCTCCCGCGGGTGACCCCGCCGGTGAAGAACAGCAGCCGAGCGAGCACACCCGCGTCGAGCGGCAACGGGTCGCGATGCACCCGGCCGGCGAGCACAGCCGCGGCGGGCTCGCCCGATCTCCCGAAATCGGTCGGCAACGCCACGATCGGCCGATCGCGGTAGCGCTTGAACATTGCCGGGCGATTGGCGGGATCGAGAGGTTGGAAGGCGACCAGCTCGGACCGGTCGACCGGCGAGCCATGACGAGTGAGCGCGTGGAGGCGCGCGGCAGCATCGCTCACGCGAGCTCTTTCGGTGTGACGAACCCGACGAGGCGCGCCCGGCCCGGCTCGATCGCTCGCCACGAGTCGTCGGGGATGGCGAGGGTGGCGAGCGCGCCGGTGGGGAGCTTCGCCCGGAGCCGCTCGAGCGCGCTCGGCTCGCCGCCACCCGCGAGGAGGACCGCGAGGGTCTGCAGGACGGGGTTGTGGCCGATGACCATCACCGATGACAGCGTCTCGGGCAGGTCGCGGAGCCGGTGCATCAGCTCCTCGGCGCTCGAGCCGTACAGCTCGTCATCCACCAGCAGCGTCACCTCTGTGTCGAACGCGGATGCGATCCGCTCGAACGTCTCGATGGTTCGTCGCGCAGGGGAGCACAGCACCAGCGCGGGCTGGATGTCCGCGCGGCGCAGATGCCCGGCCAGTGCCGCCGTTGCGCGCCGCCCGCGAGGTGCGAGCGGACGGTCGAGGTCGCGCAGGTCCGGGTCCGACCAACTCGACTTCGCGTGGCGGAGGAGGTAGAGGAGCTTCATGGCGTGCGCTGAGCGCGGTTGGTGGCTCACTCCCGGGTCACCGAGTCGCCGAGCGAGCTCGAAGCTCCGAGAGCTCGTGATCGATCTCGGTGAGCGCCGCGACCTCGGAACCTTCCATGACGTACACCAGGTAGTACATGAGCAGGTCAGGCAGCGCTCGCACGTCCAGCGCTACTCGGCAATCGTCGCGCTCGAGGGCGTACACGGTGCCGTACCGACGCGAGTACGCGCGCACCGAGAAGAAGTTGCGGCGGTGCTCGACCCAGCTCGCCAATGCCGACGCCGCGATCCGGTGCACGAGGTCCGCCTCGGGCAGCGCCGGGCCGGCGTCCGAGAGCCTTGGCGGATCGGCAGTGCAGTCGACGTCGAACGATCGCTCCGTCTCGTCGGGAAACACGAGCCCGATGCGGTAGCGAACGTGGTGCTCCCGGTAGGCGCGCACCACGCCGTCGTCACGCGCCGCGGGACTCGCGATCCATTCGCCGAGCTCGGCAAGCAAGCCGACTGCGAGTCGCACGAGGCGGGCTGGCCCGTACCCGTCAGGATTCGGGTCGGCGAGCGGGGGAACCGGCGCTGTCGGATCGAACGCGATGCGCTCTGTGTCGTGAGCTTCGGTGCGGGCGGCCGGTGACGCACCCGTGTTGAGCAGGACCTCGCCTCCGACCTTGACGTCCAGCGCATCGCCGGGATCGAGGATGCGCGCATTGGTTCGGGGCTCGAGGCGATGCAGATCGGCGACGAAGCGTTCCCGCGAGACCGGGAACAGGAACGGGTTGAGCCATTCGTGGTCACCGACGAACCGAAATCCTGCGGAGGCGGGCACGACAACGGTTGGGTCGATCCGCAGCGCCGTCTCCAGGTTGCGGCGGTGCGTCTCGACCGGGAACGCGATCGCCCGACTCTCGAAGAACTCGAAGTTCTGACTCGCGTACATGCCGAAGAGGACGTCGATGGTCCCGAAGCGGAGGCGGACGGCGTCGATCGTCTCGTCGGCGAGGAGCGTGTCGACCTGGTTCCAGAACACCCCCGAGGCGTCTCGGAACACCATCCCGATCTCGGGCACGGAGGTGAGCTCCGACCGTGTCGGCAGCAGCTCGAAGTCCGCGCCCAAGATCGGGGCCATGGGGACGACCGGATGGACATTCGAGAAGCCCAGTGCGCGAAGGGCGTGAACGATGAGTGGATCGGGCGCACAGATCGCGTTGACGTCGCGGGCGACACGGTCGAGCGAAGGCAGATCGAAGTGGTCGGGATGGCGATGCGAGACGACCAGGATGTCGACCTCGCAGAGTGCGTCGACGTCGATGGTTCGTCCGGGGCACGAGACCACCGTGCCCTGCTCGAAGGGATCGTCGAGCACCGGATCCATGAGACAGGTCGCGCCGTCGAGCTCGACGAGCACCGACGCGTGGCCCAGCAGGGTGACCCGCATCGCGACCCCTCCACCTCGGGGACGGACTGCCAGTCTGCCTGACGAGTCGCTGGTCGCGATACGGCGAACCTGCCGGCGCGTCTCGCGTCAGTGGGTAGCGTCGTCGCGTGATCGGCCTCGGCCCAGAGCTCGACGCGGCCCGCGCGCGGGTCGTGGAGCGCGATCTCACCGCGAACGCTGTGGGCCAGCTGACGGACGTGGTGAGCGCTTTGTCGTTGGAGGCCCTCGCGCCGGTCAAGCGGCTGCTGAAGCGCTTCTTCTCGACCGAAGCGTGGACCGACGCCGACGACGAGGCACTCGCGGACGCCATCGGGCCCGCTGCCGGCACCGGCCAGCACGAGCTCGAGCCGGGACTGACCTTGGTGTGGGGCCACGAAGACGGACGGTTCCGGCTGCGGGTCGAGTCAGATGCCCCAGGCACTCGGCCGGCGGGTGATGACCCCGCGACCGACGACTGCGATCTGGCCGGGACCTTCGACGGCGCGGTCGTGCCCGAGGCCACGCCCAGCCCGCGCACCGTTCGCTTCGCCACACCACCCCTGCACTCCGGGCCCAGCCGCGTCTACGACTCGGCCGCAGCCTCGGGCATCGACGACCCGAGCGTCGCCCGTCTCTTCGATGCCTTCGACGAGATCACCAACGTGCTGGTCGGCCCCGACTTCGTCGCGGTCACGATCGCTCGTCCGAGCCGCTGGCCGTCGCTGCTCGGCTCGATGCTGCACGTCGTCACCGAGGAGTTCGCAGGCGCGGCCGCTGGCGACGCGTCCGAGCCCGCCGCGCCGACGACGACCGCCGCGCGCGTGGGCTCCCGTCAGGTCGACGCCCGGGCACCGCGCCGCCTCGAACGCGCCTGGGACGAGCTGGGCGACCTGCGGGCAGACCGGCCCGAGCAGCTCGAGCGCGTGCTCGCCGCGACGAGCGATGCCGAGCCGGCCCGCCGGCAAGTCGCTGCTGCCCTCCTCGTCGATGCGCCGCCCGAGTCAGCCGGTCGTACCTGGAAGCGCCTGCTCGGCGACTCCAGCCGGGCGGTGCGACGCAGTGTCGTCGACGCCATCGCCGGCACCGGCCGCCAGGAGCTCCGCGCCCTCCTCGAGGCATCGCTCGATGACGTCGACGCGTGGGTCCGGTGGAAGGCCCTGCGCGGCATCGCCGAGCTCGGCCCGGCACCGAGCCGTACCGCAATCGAAGCCCGCGTCGCGGACCCGGACTTCCGCGTCCGCCTCGAGGCGACACGAGTGCTGAGCGAGACGCTGGGTTCCTGATCGAGCCGTCCTCTCGGTGCGTTCGTCAGGCGCGCCGTGCGATCCCGCGCGACCATCTCCCTCGATTCCAAGGATGAGGAGGTCGCGATGCGGGCGGCGGTCTTGCGCGAGGTCGGGGGCAAGATGCCGGTCGAGGAGCTGACGCTGCGACCGCTCGCGTCCCACGAGGTGCGGGTCCGGATCGCCGCATGCGGCGTCTGCCACTCCGACCTCTCGGTGCAGCAGGGCGTGATGCCCGTGATGTTCCCGTCGGTGCTCGGGCACGAGGGTGCCGGCACCGTCGAGGAGGTCGGCGACGCGGTCGCCTCGGTCGCGCCGGGAGACCAGGTGATCATGGCGCCGATCGCGCCGTGTCGCCGCTGCTTCTTCTGCCTGCGGGGTCAGCCGACGCTGTGCGAGCAGGGCTTCAACCACATGTTCACGCCGTACGCGCACGCCGGCGACGAAGCGATCGGCCCGGGGCTCGGGCCGGCGGCGTTCGGCGAGGAGACGATCGTGCCCGAGGCCTCGGTCGTCCCGATCGACGCGTCGTTCCCCATCGAGATCGCGGCGCTGGTC
This sequence comes from Acidimicrobiia bacterium, assembly GCA_036559825.1. Classification (GTDB taxonomy): domain Bacteria; phylum Actinomycetota; class Acidimicrobiia; order IMCC26256; family PALSA-555; genus DATBSK01. The sequence continues at coordinate 5,967 of DATBSK010000107.1, forward strand.
GGCTGCGGTGTCGTCACCGGCGTCGGCTCGGTCGTCAACTCGGCACAGGTCGAGGCCGGCGCGACCGTCGCCGTCATCGGCTGCGGTGGTGTGGGTCTCGCCGCGATCCAGGGCGCGCGGCTGTCGGGTGCGTCGCAGATCATCGCGGTCGACCGCGTGGCAGGGCGCCTCGAGCACGCCACCGGGTCCGGCGCGACCGCGACCGTCGACGCGAGCGGCAGCGACCCGGTCGCGGCGGTGCGGGAGCTCACCGACGGTCGGGGCGTCGACTACTCCTTCGAGGTGGTCGGCCTGTCGAGCACGATCCAGCAGGCCTACGACCTCGCCCGGCGGGGCGGCACCGTCACCGTGGTGGGCGCCGGATCGTTCGACGACATGGTGTCGTTCTCGGCGGCCAACCTGATGGTCGACGCACGGACGGTCCGGGGGTGCGTGTTCGGCTCCACCGATCCGCTCCGCGACTTCCCGCGCATCGTGCGGTGGCAGGAGCAGGGGCTGCTCGACCTCGAGCGGCTCGTGACCCGGCGCATCGGCCTCGACGACATCGACGACGCGTTCCGCGAGATGCTCGAGGGGAAGGGCGCGCGCAGCGTCGTGATCCTCGGAGGTTGATCTTGTTTGGTCGATCCGTGCCGCGGGAGCGGCACGGATCGACCAAACAAGAAGGTC
>DATBSK010000108.1:0-9011 GCA_036559825.1 Acidimicrobiia bacterium
GCTGTCGGAGCATGCCGGCGAGGTCGTCCTCGTCGTGAACGTTGCCTCGCAATGCGGTCTCACCCCCCAGTACACGGGCCTTCAGCAGCTCTACACCGACCGCCGCGACGAGGGGTTCACGATCCTGGCCTTCCCGGCCAACAACTTCGGCGCTCAGGAACCCGGCACCGACGACGAGATCGCCGAGTTCTGCTCGTCGCAGTACTCGGTCACGTTCCCGGTCCTGTCGAAGATCAGCGTCGTCGGTGACGACCAGCATCCCCTGTACGCGGCATTGACCGAGCAGGCTCCCACCGCCGACGGCAAGACCGAGATGCGCGAGGCGCTCCGCGGTCACGGGCTCACGCCGACCGACGATCCGGACGTGCTGTGGAACTTCGAGAAGTTCCTCATCGGAAAGGACGGCAGCGTCGTCCAGCGGTTCGCTCCCGCCGTCGCGCCCGACGACTCGGTGCTGGTCGGAGCGATCGAAGCCGAGCTCGCCAAGTAGCAACGGGCGACGCTGCGCCGGTACCTCCCGCAGCGCGTCCGTTCGGCCGCCGCGGCGACGGTGATCACCACCGTCGTCGCGCTCGTCGCGTGCAGCCCGATCGGCTCGACCAGGAGCGCAGCGATTCCACTTGCGCACCTCGCACGCGCTCCGCGCGTGTACTACCTGACGAACGCGTCGGGTGCCTCGAGCGTCACGACGAAGACGGCGAGGCTGCTCGTGCTCGACCCCGACACCCTCGAGGTTCGGCGCACCGTTCGGGTGGGCGCGCGGCCCCACCACTTCTATCCCGTCGTCGGAAGCCGCGACGCCTACATCTCGCACTTCGTGGGCCATGTGATCGAGGTCGTCGACGTCATCGAGAACCGGATCGTGACCCGCATCGAACTGCCGGTCGCACGGGACAGGCGTGCCGCGACGCAGGCCTACATCCACCGGCAGCACCTCCTGAACGGCGGTGATCACGCCCACGCCGGCGGCGGCCCCGTGCACCTGGTCTTCTCCCCGGACTTCGCCGCGGCGTTCTCGATGAACTCCCTCAGCGGCAGCGTGTCGAAGATCGACACCCGGACGCACACGGTGACGGGCACCGCGCGGGTCGGGTCGGTGCCCTACTTCGGGGCCGCGAACGCCGCCGGGACCCTGTTGTTCGTCGCCAACCTCGGCGGCGACACCGTGTCGGTGGTCGACGTCGCGACGATGCGCACCATCCACGAGGTCCGGGTCGGTGCCGGGCCGATGGTTCCGTTGCTGACCCCGGATCAGCGAACGATCGCCGTCACGCTCACCGCGGCGCGGGCGGTCGCCTTCATCGACGTCGACACCCTCAGCGTCCGGGGCACGGTGCAGCTCAGTGGCCAGGTGCGGTATCCCGACATCCCGCCGAGGATGGTCGCCAGCTTCGACCCGTCGGGACGGCTCTGGGTCGGCAACGAGCGGGCAGGTGTGTTCAACATCGTTGACCCGACCACGATGTCCGAGGTCGCGACGATCCCGGCCGCAGAAGGCGCCGACCAGATGTTCTTCGTGCACGACGGTCCAGCAGCCGGCGTCGGCATCGGCACGAATCGATACGCCGACTCGGTGTCGGTCATCGACGCCGCGAGCCTCGACGTCACGACGCTCGACGTGGGGGGAACCGGCACGCACTGGGTCTCGCTCGATGCCGCCGGCAGCACCGGCTACATCAGCGAGCGAGTCACCGGCGGCGTGACCAAGGTCGATCTGCGCACCGGCTCACCCGTCGTCGTGGCGCACGCGAATCCGGGACCTGCGCCGGATCAGGCCATGTACCTCTGGCTCGACCACGATCGGATCGAGGTGAACCCGACGAGCCTCGGCTTCGGCTAGCGCATCGCGGCCGGGGCCGTCCGGCGAGGGTGCTGGCGTGCCCGGGGGCGATCTGGCAGGGTGAGGGCGGCGGAGAGGTCGCCGCACGCGCGGCGGTGCAAGGTGGGAGCGGATGTCGGCCAACGGTCGGATCCCGACGTCGGTCTCGATCTGTGGCATCGGGGCGGTGACCGGCTACGGGTGGGGACGCAAGCACCTGTGGGACGGGCTCGTCCTCGGTGAGCCGGCCGCTCGCCTCCACCCCGGCTTCGGCGAGTACTTCAAGAACGACGAGATCTGGGTCTCGATGATCCCGGACGGTGGCCGCTCAGAAGACGGGCCCTCGAAGTTCAGCCGGGCGCTCCACGGCGCGGCGCGCGAGGCGGTCGAAGACGCGCTCGAACGCGGCTGGCGACCGGGAAAGACCGTGGGCGTGGTGCACGCGTTCGTGCTCGGCGAGGTGGAGCTCTGGCGCGAGTACTACCACCGCGAGGAGCAGCTGCTCCGCCGTCGCCAGTACATCCGTCTCATGCCGTCGACGCCGGTCACGACCCTGATGATCGAGCACGACTTCCACGGCCCGTGCATGAGCGTCCTCGCGATGTGCGCGTCCGGGAACGCGGCGCTGCTCACGGCGAAGCTGTGGCTGGACGCGGGCGTCGCCGACGACGTGCTCGTCATCGCGACCGATGTGTCGGTCAGCCCCGAGCACATGCGCCAGTTCGTCGAGCTCGGCGTGCTGGTCGTCGACCGCCCCCCGCTCGACGCGACCCGCCCGTTCCAGGAGGGGAGCCGCGGGTTCCTCGCGGCGGAGGCGTCGTGCGGGCTCGTCGTGTCGAATCGCCCCGAGGGCGCGTACGCGCGCTTCCGCGGTGGCGCGATGGGCCACGAGGGCCACCACGTGATCTCCCTGGCCGCGGACGCGGCCCATGTCGAGTCCGTCTACCGGGACGCGCTCGACAACAGCGGTGTCGACCCGGCTGACGTCGCGTACTTCAACGCCCACGGCCCCGGGACCCGCCAGTGCGACACGGTCGAGGCCCGCCTCTTCGACGAGCTGTTCCCCGGCGCCCACGGCATCTTCTCGGTGAAGCCGCTGGCCGGCCACTGCCAGGCGGCGGCGGCCGCGATCGAGGTCGCCGTGTCGTGCCTCGCCTATGAGGAGGGTGTGATCCCGGCACCCCCCGCCGTGGCGCCGGGGCACCCTCGGCTCCTCTCGGGCGTCGTCGAGCGCCAGCCCGGGGCCACCTTCAAGTCGTCCCTCGGGATGGGCGGCTACAGCACGGCCGTCCTCCTCGACGAACCGCTCGGCTGAGCCCGACCGGGCCCCACCGGAGAGGGCGTCAAGGGGCCCCCGGCTGCGGTCGATGAAGGGGCGTGGCAGTCGACGGCCAGACCGGGCGGCCGGCGGACGGCACCTGGGACGAGGGCGTCGAGGCGGATCTCGATCCGCTGAGCACGCTCTGGGTCGTCGCGTCCTGGGAGTACGACGTCGAGACGGATCGCGTCTTCTGGTTCGACTCGCCGGCGGGAGCACTCAACCTCTCCGACGAGCAGGCGCAGCTGGTCATCGAGCCCATCCTCGTGACGGTCCGGGGGGCAGCCCCGTGGGAGCACTACAGCGTCGAGCGCGCCGTCCAGGACCTCGACGGTCAGACCGTCGAGCTGAAGGCGCAGGCGCACCCCGTCTTCGCACCGGACGGGCGGCGCACGGGGTGTGTCGGGATCGTCACCGACGTGTCGGAGCAGCGGCGCACGGAGCGGGCGCTGCGCGACCTCGTCGACCGGTACAAGGTCCTCCTCGAGCACAGCCCCGACGCGGTGGTCGTGCACCAGCAGGGCGTCCTGCGCTACGTGAACCCGGCCGCGTGCCGACTCGCGGGGCTCTCGAGCGAGCAGCTCATCGGTTCACCCATCCTCGACTGGATCCATCCGTCGTCGCTCGAAGAGACGTTGGAGCGCATCAGCCGGCTCACCGAGCCGGGGATGGTGTCCGAGCCGGCCGAGGCGATCATCGACATCGGCGACGCGTCCGTCGCCATGGAGTCGGTGAGCATCCGCATCGACTGGCAGGGCGAGCCCGCGTTCCAGGTCATCCTGCGCGACATCACCGAACGCCGTCGCGCCGAGGCCGCGCTGCGCTACCAGGCGAGTCTCGTGACCCAGGTCTCGGACGCGGTGATCGCCACCGACCTGCACGGCGTCATCCGCAGCTGGAACCCGGCTGCGACTGCCCTGTACGGCTTCGCCGCGAATCACGCCCTCGGCCAATCGGTCGAGGAGCTGCTGGGCGCCGACCTCGATGCGGATGGTCGCCCCGCCGCGGGCGAGGTCGATCACCGGACCGCGAGCGGCGACCCGAGGCGGGTGCTCGCCTCCGTCGCGCCCGTGCGCGACGAGATCGGGGAGATCACGGGCACGGTCCTCGTGTGCCGGGACCTCACCGAGCGGATCGAGCGCCAGGCCGTCGAAGCGCGGCACAGCGCGGTCGTCGCCTCCCTCGAGGAGGGCGTGCTGGTCGTCGACGGCGACGGGTCGATCCTCTTCGCCAACGACTCCGCACGGGAGCATCTCGGAGCCGGGTTCCGGGACGGCATGTCGATCTCCGAGCTGCTCGACGGCGTCCCCCTCGTGGACGAAGACGGCGTACCGATCGACCCGGACGACCACCCGGTCAGCGTGGGGCTCCGCACCGGTGCCCCGACGAGCGGCGCCGTGCTGGGTGTGTCCCGCGAACCCGAGCTGCGTTGGTTCTCGATGAGTGTGCAGCCGCTGCGCGACGACGATCCTGCGCAGGCCGGGGCTGTCGTGTGCTCCTTCTCGGACATCACCGAGTCGAAGCGCGCGCAGAGCCTGCTCAGCTTCCAGGCGACACACGACTCCCTCACCGAGCTTCCCAACCGAGACCTCGTGATCGAGGCCCTGGTCGACGCCAAGGCGCCGGGCTACGCGCGCGGTGCCAACGTGGCGGTCCTGCTCGCCGACCTCGATCGCTTCAAGACCGTGAACGACACCTTCGGTCACGGCGCCGGCGACAGCGTGCTCCAGACGGTCGCATCGCGGATCGTCGAGTCCGCTCGTTCGGACGACTTCGTCGGCCGTCTCGCCGGCGACGAGTTCGCCGTGGTGTGCCGCGGCGTGCCGTCCGCGGCGGCAGCCTGCGACATGGCCCGACGGATCGCCGCGATCATCGAGGAGCCGATCACGCTGCCGTCCGGTCGCAAGCTCGTCGTGACTGCGAGTGTCGGCGTCGCGTGCGAGCACGCGCACGATGTCACCGCCGAGATCACGCTCGCGCACGCCGACATGGCGATGTACCGAGCCAAGCAGCTCGGCCGCTCGCGCATCGAGCTCTTCGACGAGCAGCTCCGAGCGGCGGCGGCGCGGCGTGTCCTCGTCGAGGAGTGCCTGCGCGGGGCGATCGACTGCAACGAGGTGATCGCGCACTACCAGCCGATCGTGGAGACCCAGAGCGGCCGCATCGCGGGGCTGGAAGCACTGGCGCGGTGGGAGCACCCCGCCCTGGGTGCGGTGAGCCCGGCCGAGTTCATCCCCATCGCCGAGGAGGCAGGGTTGATGATGGCGCTCGGGACCAACGTGCTCCGGGCCGCGTGTCGCGACCTCACGCGGTGGAGCTCCGCGCGCAACGAGGACTTCATGCTGAGCGTCAACCTGTCGCCCCGGCAGCTCGCCGATCGCGACTTCGTCGTGCTCTTCCAGGAGATCCTGCACTCGACCGCGGTCGACCCGACCCGGCTGTGGCTCGAGGTGACCGAGACGGCACTCATGGAGGAGCAGGCGGGGCTCGTCTCGGGTGCGCTCTCGGAGATCCGCGATCTCGGCGTGCACGTTCTCATCGACGACTTCGGGACCGGCTACTCGTCCCTCGCCTACCTGAAGCGTTTCCCGGTCGAGGCGCTGAAGATCGACCGCTCCTTCGTCGAGGGGCTGGGCCATGACGCCGAGTCGGAGGCGATCGTCGAGGCGACCATCCGCCTCGCCCAGTCGCTGAACCTCCGCACGATCGCGGAGGGCGTCGAGACCGAGCAGCAGCTGGCGCGGCTGCGCGAGACGGGCTGCGACTACGTCCAGGGATTCCTGTTCTCGCACGCGCTGCCGGCGACCGAGATCCGGCTCGGACGGAGCGGGATCAAGCTGGCGGCGCAGCCAGGAGCACCGGCGTAGCGACGTCAACCCCTTGATATTTGCGTCGCGGCGGGTCAACATGCCGCGGACGCGACGAGGGGAGGGGCGCGTGCTCACCGCCCGTGACATCACCGGACTCATGGCGCTGCCGGCGACACCCGTGCGCGAGGGCGCCGACCCGTTCGCGCCCGAGTCGACCGTGGATGTCGACGAGGCCGCTCGCGCCGCGAAGCAGCTGGTGGCCGACGGCGCGTCCTCGATCGGCCTCTGCGGCACCACCGGCGAGTGCGCCACCCTCACGTGGTCGGAGAAGCGGGAGCTCTACGCCGCGGTCCGCGACGCCGTCGACGGCAAGATCCCCGTGCTCGCCGGCACGACGACGCTCGGGACCCGTGACACCGTCGAGCAGATGCGCGCGGTGCGGGACCTCGGGCTCGACGGCGCGTTCGTCGGCTTGCCGCTGTGGCAGACGCCGACGGTCGAGAACGCCGTCGGCTTCCACGCTGACCTCTCCGACGCCGTCCCCGACCTGCCGGTGCTCGTGTACGCGAACGGGTTCTTCTTCAAGTTCGCCTACCCGCTGGAGTTCTGGGAGGGGATCGCGGCCAAGGCCCCGACGGTCGTCGCGTGCAAGGTCGGGTTCCAGTTCACGGAGGAGATCTTCACGGCGGCCGGTCACCAGGTGAACTTCTTGCACGGCGAAGGCGGCACGCTCGGGAACGCCTGGCGCTCGATCCCGCAATCCGTGACGGCCGGCTGGGCGACGTCGGCGGCAATGGGTCCCGAGCCGTGGGTCGCATTCTTCCGTGCGCTCGACCGGGGCGACGCCGCGGAGTGCGAGCGCGTGCTGTCGGACATCGAGGCGGTGCCGCTGCCGATCCCCGACTTCGGCATGTTCGCCAGCTACAACATCCAGCTCGAGAAGGCTCGGATCGACGCCGCGGGCTACATGCGGTGCGGCCCACCGCGCCCGCCGTACACCGACTTCCCCGACGACTGGCAGGCCGCAGCCGAGGCGAACGCCCGGGCGTGGCGCGAGCTCCGGGCCAAGTACGGCGCCTCGCTCTGACCCGTTGCGCATCTGCTTCCACGGCGCGGGCGCACTGGGATCGCTCTTCGGCGGCTGTCTCGCCGAGGCGGGTCATGACGTCGTCCTGATCGCGCGGCCGGCGCACGCGGACGCGATCCGCGAGGGTGGGTTGCGACTCACGGGGCTGCGCGGCGACCACGTCGTCCGCGAGCGGCTGGAGACGGTGACCGACGTGCGCGACGTCACGGGTGAGCTCGACGTGTACGCGCTGACGGTCAAGGCGAAGGCCACCGAGGCAGCGCTCAGCGAGGCGTCGCTGCTCGTCTCCAGGACTGCGTGCGCACTCTCGTTCCAGAACACGGTGGTGAAGGACGACGCGCTCCTGTCCGCGTTCGGACCGGACCGTGTGCTCGGCGCCTCGACGATCGAAGGCGCGACGTTGATCGAGCCGGGCCTGGTGCGCCACACCGCGACCTGCCCGACGACGGCGTACTTCGGCGAGCTGGACGGCCGGACGAGCCCGCGGTCGGACGAGATCGCGCAGGTGTTCAACGACGCCGGGTTCGCGTCCAAGAGCGTCGACGTCATCCGGCAGGTGGAGTGGGAGAAGCTGCTCCAGATCGGCACCGTCGCGTCGTGGTCGGTGTGTGCGCTCGCGGCGGTGCCCGACGCGGTGATTGCCGACGGCATGGCGAACCGGTATGGCGCCGAGCTCTACGTGACGCTGGCGACCGAGCTGCTCGCGATCTACCGCAGCCTCGGCTTCGAGCCCCAGGACTTCTACGCGCCGTACTCGCGGTACCGCGAGCTGGGCGGCTGGTCGTTCGAGGAGGCCGTCGAGCAGATCGTCGCCCAGGGCGAGTCGATGAAGGCCGCCGGGCTCACGGGCCGCACCTCGATGCACGAGGACGTGCTGCGCGGCCGGCGCACCGAAGCGCCCGAGATCCTCGGGCCGTTCCTCGAGCAGGCGGACGCGGCGGGCCTCGAGTCCCCGACGCTGCGCGCCGTCCACCGTGTCGTCATGACCGTCGACGCCCTCCTGTTTGGTCGATCGAGGTCGTCATAGCGGCACGGATCGACCAAACAAGTGTCGTGCGGGCGTGGACGTGGACCACGCGGCACACGACCTCGCGCGCAGACAACACGGGCTCGTCAGCCGGGCACAGGCGATGCGTCTCGGGCTCACTGCGAGCGCCATCCGCCACCGTCTCGACAGTGCTGCCTGGGAGCTCGTGCGCACGTCCGTGTACCGCATCGCCGGAACTCCCGAGTCGTGGCACCAGCAGGTCCACGCCGCCGTGTTGGCCGCAGGCGACTTCGCGCTCGCGTCTCATCTGACGGCGGCGCGGCTCTGGGGACTGGCGATCCCCGATGGCCAGCGCATCGAGGTCACGGCGAGCCTCGAACGGCGGATGCGGATCCCTGGGGTCACGGCACACCGGAGCGGCGTGTTCACCGCGTCCGACTGCACGACCGTCGCCGGCATCCCGACGATGAGTGCGGCGCGAGCGCTGTTCGACATGTCGTCGCGCTTCGACGACGTGACCCTCGGGAAGGCGCTCGACGCCGGTCTCCGCCGCGGCGTCGTGTCGCTGTCGTCGATGCACCGACTCGCGACGCGTCTCCCGGACATCGCTCCAGGCCGAAGCCCGAAGCGAGTCCACCGTCTGCTCGCAGCCCGTGTCCCGGGATACGACCCGGGTGGGAGCGATCTGGAGACCCGGGTGCGGGGCGTCCTCGAAGCCGCGTCGCTGCCGCTTCCGGTCGCCCAGCACGTCGTGCGCGTCGACGAACATCGCTTCGTGCTGGACTTCGCCTATCCCGAGCGCAAGATCGGCATCGAGGCCGACGGCTTCGACGTGCATCGACAGCGCAGCACGTTCGACGGCGATCGGTCCCGTCAGAACCTCTTGGTGCTCGCGGGCTGGCTCGTGCTCCGGTTCACGTCGAACTCCCCGGAGCCCGAGATCGTCGACCGTGTCCGCCGCGCCCTGTTGGTCGATCGAGGTCGCCAAA
>DATBSK010000109.1:0-3588 GCA_036559825.1 Acidimicrobiia bacterium
GGCGATGCGCCTCGGAGATGTCGTGTCACACAGAAGCGGGGACGCCCTTCGAGAAGCCGTGAGGGAAGCGATCCTGCTGCTTGTGGCCTTCGCCGTCCTCTTCGCCGTGGGGGTCGCCCTCGTTCCTTGAGGCTGCGTCCAAGGTCGCATCGATCTCATGCGGATCCGCATCAAATTGATGCGGGAATACGCACGACCCTTGAAGACCCCTGCCGGTCCGTTCAGGCCGTCAGCAGGACCTCCTCAAAGGGTCGTTCCTCACGGCCTCGCGCTGGCGCTCGGCAACGGACGGATGCCCGGACTCCCGCTCGGCCGGGGGAACGCTCCGGCGCCGCCAGGACCACCGCCGCCGAACAGCTGCTGCAGCGCGTTCACGCCGACGACCACCGCGTTCGCGGTGACCGTGCCGGTGGCCTGGTCGGTCGCGCCGACGATGAGCACCTGGTCGCCGGCCTTGATGTCGCTGAGCTTGATGTCGACCTCGGTGCTGCGGACGACGCGCGTGTCCGCTCCCACGAGCGCGATCGTCGAGCGCGTCGTGTCGCCACCGGGCTGGCGCGTCTCGACCGTGAGCGACCCGTCGTCCACCGAGATGACGCGGCCCGACACCTGCTGGCCCTGGCCACCCAGCGCTCCCGCACCAGCCCCGCCGGCGACCTGACGGCGGCCCTGCGGGCCGGTCGGGACCGCCGACGCGTTAGCGGCCGTAGCCGCGTCGCTCTTCCCGAGCGTGGGCCCGACGGTCATGCCCGCGGCGAACCCGCCTCCGCCGAGCGCCAGCGCCGCGACGACCATCGCCGCGATCTGCATCTGCTTGTTCATCCGAGCACCTTCCTTGTCATTCGTAGCGCAGCGCTTCGATCGGGTGGAGCCGCGCCGCGCGCATGGCGGGGTAGAGGCCGAAGACGATCCCGATCGCGACCGAGACGCCGACGGCGACGGCGACGGTCCCCGGCGTGATCGCGATCGGCACGTTCGCCTGGATGCGCTTCACCGCCTCGGTGATCGCCCACCCGAGCAGGATCCCGAGGACACCGCCGGTCCCGGTGAGCGTGATCGCCTCGATGAGGAACTGCGAGAGCACGTCGCGGCGCCGCGCGCCGACCGCCTTGCGGATCCCGATCTCGCGCGTGCGCTCGTGGACCGACACCAGCATGATGTTCATGATCCCGATCCCGCCGACGAGCAGCGAGATCCCGCCGATCGACCCGAGGAGCAAAGTGAAGGTCGCGGTCACCGCGCCGAGCGCGGCGAGCGTGTCGTTCTGGTTCTGCACCTGGAAGTCGGCGTTCGCCGGGTCCTCGATCTTGTGCCGGACGAGGAGCAGCTCGCGCACCAGGTCCGTCGTCTGGGTCATGGCCTCGGACGACGCGGCCTTGATGACGATCGAGCTCACCGACTGCGTGCGGCCCGTGAGGACGCGCTGCGCCGTCGTCGTGGGCACGAGCACCTGATCGTCACGGCTGAACCCGAACGTCGAGCCCTTCGCGTCGAGGACGCCGAGGATCTTGAAGTTGAGGATCCGCGCCCGGTTGCCGCCGCCGCCCTGCCGCAGCTGCAGCGTCTGCCCGACCGGATCGGCGTCGCCGAAGAGGTTCGCCGCCGTCGTCGCGCCGATCACGGCGACGAGCTGGTTCGCGCTGATCTGCGACTCGTCGAAGAACGTGCCGCTCGCGAGGCCCCACTCGCGGACGATCGGGTACTGGTCGGTGACGCCGATGACGTTGCTGTTCCAGTTCGTGCCTGACGCCGCGAGCTGCCACCGGCCGGCCTGCTGCTCCGCCTCGATGGCGGCGAAGGTGTCCCCGAGCTCGTCCCGCAGCGCCTTCATGTCGTCGAGCGTGAGGTTCTGGCTCGCGGTCCCGGCGCCGCGCAGCGTGTCCTGCGTCTGCGCCTGCGGCGAGATCGTGATGAGGTTCGATCCGAGCGACAGGATCGTCTCCTGCACCTGCTGCGAGGCGCCGTTGCCGACCGCGACCATCGCGATCACCGCCGCGACGCCGATGATCACGCCGAGCATCGTCAGCGACGAGCGCAGCTTGTTCACCGCGATCGACCGCAGCCCCTCGCGGAAGGAGTCGGCGAGCCTCACGCCGTCGCTCCGATCCCGCTCTCGAGCTCTTCCGACGCGCGCCGCGGGCGCATCACGGGCTCGTCGTGCTGCACGACGCCGTCGCGCATGCGGACGATCCGCCGGCAGTGGTCGGCGACGTCGGGCTCGTGCGTGACCATGACCACCGTGCGGCCCTCGTCGTTGAGGCGCTGGAAGATCGCGAGGATCTCGGCGCTGGAGCGCGAGTCGAGGTTGCCGGTCGGCTCGTCGGCGAGCACGAGGTCGGGGTCGTTCAGGAGCGCGCGGGCGATCGCGACGCGCTGCTGCTGCCCGCCCGACATCTCGCTCGGGCGGTGGCGCGTGCGATCGGCGAGCCCGACGAGGTCGAGCGCCGCGAGCGCGCGCTGCTTGCGATCGTGCCCGTCACCGCCGTACACGAGCGGCAGCTCGACGTTCTCGAGCGCGTTCAGGCGGGGGAGCAGGTTGAACGTCTGGAAGACGAAGCCGACCCGCTTGTTGCGGATCGCCGCGAGCTGGTCGTCGGACAGGGTCCGGACCTCGGTGCCGGCGAGCGTGTAGCTGCCGGCGTCCGGCACGTCGAGGCAGCCGAGCACGTTCATGAGCGTCGACTTGCCCGAGCCCGACGGGCCCATGACCGCGACCATCTCGCCGCGCTGGATCGTGAGGTCGACGCCGCGAAGCGCCTGGACGGTCACGTCCCGGCCCATGCGGTACGTCTTCTCGATCCCGCGAATGTCGATGAGCGCGTCGCCGTGGACGCTGCTCACCGGAACACGGGCGGGGCTCCGCCGGGACCGAACTGGACCTGCTGGCGCTGGCCCCCCTGACCCTGCGTGGTCGTCGTGGTCGTGCGCGGGGCCGGGAGCGCGACGAGCTGCCCTTCCTGGAGCCCGCTCACGACCTCGGTCACGGTGTCGTTCGAGATCCCGAAGACGACCCCGGTCGCATCCTCGGCGACGCCGTCGCGCATCACCTGCACCGTGCGCTGGCCGCCGACCGTGCGGATCGCGGTGTTCGGGACCGTGAGCACGCCCTGCTTGCTCGCGATGATCACCGTCGCGGTGCCGGTCATGCCCGCGCGCACGGCCGGGTCCGGCCGGTCGATGGTGACGTCCACGCCGTACACGGGCACGCCCTGCTGGACGGTGGCGATCGGGTCGAGGCCGGTGACCTTGCCGGTGAGCCGCGTCGCGCTGCCGACGGCGTCGACCGCGATCGTCGCTACCTGACCGACCTTCAGCTTCGCGACCTCGGACTCGCCGATCGTGCCGTGGAGCGCAAGCACGCCCGTCACGGCGATGACCGCGAAGGGGTTCGCCGGCGCCTCGCCGACCTGATTCGTGACCGAGGCGATCACACCCGCGAGCGGCGCCCGGAGCGTGGCCGCGTCGAGGTCGGCCTTCGCCTTGTCGACGCTGATCTGCGCGGTCTGCAGGCTCGAGAGCGCGCTCGCGACGTCGGATGGCTTCGGGGTGGCGGTGGACTTCGTGTAGTTGACCTGCGCGTTGCTGAGC
>DATBSK010000110.1:0-6806 GCA_036559825.1 Acidimicrobiia bacterium
CGTCGCGCCTGCGCTGCGGGACGCGCCGTGACCGCCAGCGGGACCGAGGTCCAGACCGAGTACGCGTCGAGGCTCTCGCGCAAGCGGATCATCCTCACCACGGTCGCGGTGATCTCCGCGATGTTCCTCGCGTCGATCGACGGGACGATCGTGTCGACCGCGATGCCCACGATCGTCGGCGACCTGCACGGCATCGACTCCTATGCGTGGGTCTTCTCCAGCTTCCTGCTCGCCGAGATCGCGACCATCCCGCTCTGGGGACGCCTCGCCGACATGTTCGGGAGGAAGCGCATCTTCCTCGCCGGCATGGCGCTCTTCATGCTCGGCTCGATCCTGTGCGGCGCCGCGCAGTCAATGACGGCGCTCGTGCTCTTCCGCGGCGTCCAGGGTCTCGGCGCCGGCTGCATCCTCCCGGTCGCGCAGACGATCAGCGCCGACCTCTACACGATGGAGCAGCGGGCCCGGATCTCCGCGATCTACGCGGGTGTGTTCGCGCTCTCCGCGGTGCTCGGCCCGTTCATCGGTGGCCTGCTCACGGACGAGCTGTCGTGGCGATGGGTGTTCTACGTGAACATCCCGATCGGCGTCTTCGCGATGGTGCTGGTCGCGCTGGTGATGATCGAGCCGATCCAACGGCACCGGCGCCACCAGTTCGACTGGGCCGGCGTGCTGACGTTGCTCGGGTGGACCTGTCTCCTCGTGTACGCACTCGAGACCGGTGGCCGCGACGAGCCCTGGGGATCGTTCCCCGTCGTCGGAGCGTTCACCGCCAGCGCCGTCCTCTTCATCGCGTTCCTCGTGATCGAGCGGCGTGCGCCCGAGCCGCTCATCCCGCTCGACCTCTTCCGGGTCCCCGCGCTGCGCGCGTCGACGATCGTCACCGCGTTCCTCGGGATGGTGATGTTCGGCGTGCTCTCGTTCATCCCGCTCTACGGCCGCACCGTGCTCGGTGAGTCGGCGACGGGCTCGGGCCGCATCCTCATCCCCTTGATGCTGGCGATGATGTTCGGCTCGACCGTCGGCGCGCGCCTCGTGCTGCGGCTCGGCTTCCGCGTCATCGTCACCACCGGCGGCGTCGGCGTCGTGCTCGGCACCTTCCTCCTCACGCGCCTCACCGTCGAGTCGACGCAGCTCGAGCTCAGCGTCTACCTGGTGGTCCTCGGGCTCGGGATGGGGCTGATCTTCATGTCGACGTCGCTCGCGGCGCAGAACTCGGTCACCCTGCCGCAGATGGGTGTCGCGACCGGGCTCGTCAACTTCACCCGCCAGCTCGGCGGTGCGGTGGGTGTCGCGCTCGCCGCGTCGGTGATGCTCACCTCGCTCACCGACAGGCTCACCGAGGTGTTCGGGCCGTCGGTCGTCGACACGAACAAGGTGCTCGCGCCGACGGGTCAGCAGAGCATCCCGCCGGCCGTGCGTGACACCGTGGCCGACGCGTTCGCGGGCGCGCTGCACCGCACCTTCTGGGTCGCGTGCGTCGTCGCCGTGGCCGGGCTCGCGTGCACGGTGCTCATGCCGCGGGGCGCTGCCGCCAAGCTCCGCGACGACGCCCGCCGCGAGGCGCAGGTCGACTCGCTCTCCCCCGAGGGCGAGACCTACGAGATCACCTCGTCCGTCGCCTGAAACGCTCAGCAGCCGCCGGAGCCGGGGTCGCTCTCGCTGCCGGTCGGCATCGGGTCGCTGGGGTCCGGCGCGCCGTAGTCAGCCGGGCTCACCGGCTCGCTCGCCATCGAGGGACCCGTGGGTAGCTCGTCGACGCCTCGGTCCCCGGGCGGGTCGCCGGGGGCCGGCAGCGCGTCCGTCTGATGCAGCAGGTCCTCGAGCTCGGGATCCATCGGTGGCGGAGTGCCGGGCACGGTCGTGCTCGGGATGTCGCTCGGGTCGAACAGGTCGTCGATGTTGTTCGGGTCCGGCGCGGGGGGGTGGCCGGGGGCGGGGTCACCGGCCCCGTCGACGAGGCCCATGATCAGGTCGGTCCCGGGATCCCCGGACCCGAGCACGTCGTCGAGGCCGTCGTCATCCCCTGCCGGCGCGCCGGGGCCGGCGGGCTGCACCTCCAGGTCGGTCGGGTCGAACAGGTCGTCGATGTTGGAGGGGTCCGGCGCGTGGGGATGTGCTGGGGCGAGCTCGCCGACGCCGTCCAGGCCGATGCCCATGATCAGGTCGGTGGTATGGGCCGCCGTGTGCTGCTCCCGCACCGCGCCGAGCGCGTTGGCACGGAGGGTCCCGGTGGGGTCGTCCGCACCGACGCCCGACAGCCCGTACTGAGAGGGGTTGTTGGCGACGTCTGCCAGGTGAGCGTTGAGCTCCGCGCTGCTCATCTCTGACAACGGGTGCGGGAGCGTCTTCTGGATCCTCTGGATCATCTCCTGCAAGTCGTTCTCGGCCATGTAGCGGCTCCTTCCCCGTGTGAACCGACCATGACGGACTGCCGTTAGCGCACTGTTAGCGACCGCCGGAGCCGGGGTCGCTCTCCCCGCCGGTCGGCATCGGCTCGCCGCCGTCAGGCGCGCCGTCGTCGGTCGGGCTCTCCGGCGGGCGGCTGTCCTCCACCTGCGGGAGCGGGTCGAGGTCCACGTGCGCGGGCAGCACCGCGGCGGACGGCGCGCTCGAACTCGTCGAACTCCTCCCCCAACATCGTCGTGGGCGGCTTGGGCCACCGCAGGAACCTGTCGCCGGCCATCCGGATCCCCCCGGTCGCGCATCGCGACGCTACCGCCATGCGACTGGCGTCGCGTCGGCGCTATCGCCCGGCGCCGCGCGGGCGTATCGTTCCCCGCGCTGGGTGACGGGGCGCTGCGCTAACGACTCGCTAACACTCGTCCCGTAGAGATGCGGCGACGGGGCGCACCGCGGCGGGACGACCGACCGGGGGCGCCCGCGACGAAGGGGAGGCCGGGATGGCCAAGCGCGAAGACGACCTCAAGCACGACCAGGACGACACCGTCCTCGACGACATCGGTCTGGGATTCCTCGCCGACTGGCTCGGCCTGGGCGACGACGCGACCGCGAAGACCTTGGCCGCCAAGGGGTTGGACTGGGGCGACGTCGTGAAGGCGGGGCACGAGGCGCCATCGGCTGTCGCGAGCGTCGTCATCGACTGCGACCACGCCATCCGGAGCGGAGGCGGCACCGCGGTGATCGGCGGTCACACGTACACCAACGTCCCCGGCCCCGATGCACCGGCGCTGACGAAGGCTGCGTTCGCCGGTCTCGTGAACCAGACGACCATCCAGAACATCGACCAGAGCCGCGACGTGAACACGTTCATCAACCAGAGCGGCATCGGCAACGCCTTGGGCGTCGGCGGGAGCCTCGCCAACACCGGGAGCATCCGCAACAGCGGGATCGGGCTGGGCGGCGGGACCGGCGGCGGGGGCAACGCGCAGGTTGCGGGCGCGGGCGGCACCGCGATCGACCGGTCGAACCTCGCGGGTGTGAACACGGCGCCGGGCGGCGAGGCGACCGGCGCGGCCCCGGGCGGCAACGCCGCCAGCGGCGGTGGCGTCGCAGGGAGCGCCGGGGTCAACCAGGCCGCGCCCGGAGGCGCCGCGGGCACCGGCGCGACGGCAGCTGGGGGTGACGGCAACGTCATCCGCAGCCCGGGTACGAACGTGGCGGAGCCCGGCGGCGTCGCCGGGAGTCCCGGGACGAACCTCGCGGGAGACGGCGGGATCGCCGGCAGCCCGGGGACGAACGTGGCCGAGCCCGGCGGCGTCGCCGGGAGCCCGGGCACCCAGCAGGCGCAGACCGGCGGGATCACCGGCAGCCCCGGCGGCCAGACCGCGCAGAGCGGTGGTGTCACGGGAAGCCCGGGGACCCAGACCGCGCAGAGCGGCGGGACGGTCGACAGCTCCACGCAGACGACCACGACCGGTGTCGATCCGGCCAGCGCCGCGGCGACCGGCCTGGCGGGAGCCGCAGCGGCGGACGCTGCGACCCACAGCGGCTCGGGCAGCACCATGATCCAGGACGATTTCGGCACGGGCGCCGGCCACGTCGTGGGCCAGGCCGACACGGCGGGCGCCGCCGGAACCGCTGGATCCGGTGTCAACCCGGACTCGCTGTACAACGAGACGTCGACGGGCGGCCAGACGGATCAGGCGGGGCAGCCGGCCGGCGCGATGGGCGGGCCGGCGAGTGATTCGGGCGCGATGGGCGGGCCGGCGAGCGACGCGGGCGCGGGGCCTGTGGCCGCGCAGGAAGCGGTGAACATCGACACCTCGCACAGCGAGCCGCCGCCTGTCGTCGAGGGCACGGGCTCCGGCGGGGACGGCGGCGTCGTGCAGCAGGAGCCGTCGCCGGCGAACGAAGCCGGTGGCGAGGACTACAGCCCGCCGCCGCAGGACCCGCCCCCGGTCGACGAGTCGCCACCGCCGGACGACACGCAGCTATGACGAACGCGGGGTGACCGCGCCGGTCGAGACCCGAGCGCCGGTGGGGGTGGCGCGCGCGCTGCCGGTCGTCGACGCCGCCCTGCGAGCGGTGCAGAGCTACCAGCGCGCCGACCTCGCGCCGGCGCTCGAGGCGACCCGTCGTCGCCTCGCCGACCCCGCGGTCCGGGTGCTCGTGGTCGGCGAGTTCAAGCAGGGCAAGAGCTCGCTCGTGAACGCGCTCGTCGACGAGGACGTCTGTCCCGTCGACGACGACGTCGCCACGTCCGTTCCCACGATCGTGCGCTACGGCGAGGAGCCGCACGCGTGGGCGGTCCACGACCCCCCGGAGCCCGACGGTGATGCCGTCCGCGAGCCGGTGCCGTTCGCCGACCTGCCGCTGTACGCGTCGGAGCTTGGGAACCCGCACAACGAGCGCGGCCTGCAGGCGGTGGAGGTCGCGCTGCCGAGCGAGATCCTGCGAACGGGGCTCGTGCTCGTCGACACGCCCGGGGTCGGCGGCCTCGGCTCCGTGCACGGTGCGATCACGATGTCGGCGCTGCCGATGGCCGACGCGCTCGTGTTCGTCAGCGACGCCAGCCAGGAGCTGTCGGGGCCCGAGATGGAGTTCCTCACGCGTGCGCGCGATGTATGCCCGAACGTGTTCGGGGTGATGCCGAAGACCGACTTCTACCCGGAATGGGGTCGGATCCGCGACATCGATCTCGAGCGACTGCGCGCGGCCGGCGTCCGGATGGGCCTGATCCCCATCTCGTCGACGGTTCATCGCATCGCCGTCGCCGAGGGCGACGCGGAGCTCGACGCGGAGTCGGGCTTCCCGAGCGTCGTGGAGTACCTGCTCGACGAGATCGTCGCCCGCGCCGGTGAGCTCGCGGTCCGGAGCGCGGCCCAGAACGTGCTCTTCGTGGTCGACCAGCTCGAGCGCACCTTCCGCTCCGAGCGCGAGGCGCTGGCGTCGCCCGAGGAGGCCGCGCGCGTCCTGCGCGAGCTCGAGGAGACCAAGGCGCGCGTCGCCCGTGTCCGCACCGACGCCGCGGGATGGGTCACGACGCTCAACGACGGCATCGGCGACCTCAACTCCGACGCCGACTACGAGCAGCGCAAGGCGTTCCGCGACATCCTGCGCGAGGCGGAGAGCTCGATCGATGCCGGTGACCCGGCGAAGACGTGGGCCGAGTTCGAGCCCTGGGTGTACCGGCGCGTCGCCTGGGCGGCCTCGCAGAGCTACACCGTCCTGCAGACGTCGACGCGCGAGCTCGCCGAGCGCGTCGCCGAGCACTTCCGGGAGATGTCGGGCGACGCGGATCCGCTCGCCGGCGTCCACCTGCCCGACCTCGCGGGCGAGGGCTTCGACGTCGACGCGAGCGCGGACTTCAAGCTCGAGGGCGCCGGCGAGAAGACGCTCACGTGGCTGCGCGGCACGTACGGCGGCTTCGCGATGTTCGGCATGGTGGGCTCGCTCGCGGGCGCCTCCATGCTGAACCCGATCACGTTGCCGCTCAGCGTCCTCCTGGGCCGCAAGGCGCTCAAGGACGAGCGCGACCGCAAGCTCATGATGCGCCGCCAGGAGGCGAAGACGGCGGTGCGTCGCTACGTCGACGAGGCCCAGTTCGCTCTGGGCAAGGACCTCCGCGACGGGCTCCGACGCATCCAGCGCGAGATGCGCGACGGCTTCCAGGCGCGCGCGGTCGAGCTCCAGCGCACCACCGACGAGGCGCTCGCCGCGGCCCAGCAGGCCGCGCAGGGCACCGCGCAGCAGCGCGAGCAGCGGCTGCACGACGTCGACGCCGAGCTCGGCCGGATCGGGATGCTGCGACAGGCGACGATGGACCTCCAGCCCGACCTCGCGTCCGCGCCGGCAGGGGCGTCGTGATGGGAGCGACGCTCACCGACCAGGTGCGCAAGCTCGTCGACGACTGCGCCGCGGCAGCGAGCGGCGAGGCGGTCGCGCGTCTGACGGCCGCGCGCGACCGGCTCGACGAGCCCCTGCGCGTCGCGATCGTCGGCAAGGTGAAGGCCGGGAAGTCGACGCTGCTGAACGCGCTCGTGGGTGAGCCGCTCGCGCCGACCGACGCCGGAGAGTGCACCCGGATCGTCACCTGGTACCGCGAGGGCGTGACCTACGGGGTCACGATGACGCCGCGCAACGCCCCGCCGCGCGCGGCCCGGTTCCAGCGGGTCGCCACCGCGCTCGACGTCGACCTCGACGGCCTCACCCCCGACGACGTCGAACGGCTCGACGTGCAGTGGCCCTCGTCGGCCCTGCACGACATGACGCTCATCGACACCCCCGGCCTGGGCTCGTTGACCGCAGAGCTGTCCGAGCAGACCCGGCTCGTCGTCGCGCCCGACGACGAGGAGCCCGGCGAGGCCGACGCGGTGTTGTACCTGATGCGGCACATGCACGCGGAC
>DATBSK010000111.1:0-2515 GCA_036559825.1 Acidimicrobiia bacterium
CGCGCCGATCACGGTGGCCTCGCGCCCGCGCTGGACGCGCGCCTCGATCCCGTGTTCGCCGAGCGCCACGAGCACGTGCTCGACCTGGTCGGGGGTCGCCGAGGCCCCCATCACGATCAGGAGCTCGGGTGCGCCGGTCGCGGTGGCCATGAAACGCAGTCTAGATGCGGCTATCCTCTGTGAGCATGACCTTCGCCGGGCGCATCTGGTGGTCATGGCGCCACGGGCGCGGCGAGAGCCTGCGCGCATAGCCCGCGCAGCGCCGCGTCCGGTTCGATATCGGAAGCGTTTCGACCACCAGGAGTCAGACACATGAGAGTCTTCTCGGGCATTCAGGCGACGGGCGAAAAGCACGTCGGCAACTACATCGGCGCGATGCGCCAGTACGTCGCGACGCAGGACGAGGGCGACGCGTTCTTCTGCATCGTCGACCTCCACTCGATCACAGTCGAGTACGACCCGGGCGACCTGCACGACCGCACGCTCGACCTCGCGGCGCTGCTCTTCGCCGTCGGCCTCGAGCCGCAGCGCTCGACCCTGTTCCTCCAGAGTCACGTGCCGGCGCACGCGGAAGCGGCGTGGCTGCTGGCGTCGGTCACGAGCTACGGCCAGCTGCAGCGGATGACGCAGTTCAAGGAGAAGGGCGAGGGCCGCGAGTTCGTCTCGGCCGGGCTCTTCACGTACCCGGTGTTGATGGCGGGCGACATCCTGCTCTACCAGACCGACATCGTCCCGGTCGGGGACGACCAGCGGCAGCACATCGAGCTCGCACGCGACGTCGCGGAGCGCTTCAACATGCGGTACGGCGAGACGTTCAAGGTGCCGCAGGGCGTGTTCCCGGAGGTCGGCGCGCGGATCATGGATCTCCAGGAGCCGACGAAGAAGATGTCGACCACCGGCGGCTCGCCCCAGGGGACGGTGCTCGTGCTCGACGCGCCGGACGTCGTTCGCAAGAAGTTCAAGTCGGCCGTCACCGACTCGGGCCGCGACGTCCGCTACGACCCGGTCGAGAAACCCGGCGTCTCGAACTTGATCGAGATCCTGTCGGTCGCGACGGGAACGTCCATCGACGAGATCCAGTCGCGCTACGACGGGCAGGGATACGGCATGCTGAAGACCGACGTCGGCGAGGCGGTCGTCGAGCTCTTCGCGCCGATCCAGCAGCGCTACGCGGAGCTGCGCGTGGACGAGCCGGAGCTGCAGCGCCTGCTGGCGATCGGTGCGGACAAGGCGGCCACGACCGCCGAGCCGACGCTGCGTGCCATCTATGAGCGCATGGGGTTCGTGCCGCGGCGGTGATCGAGCCGGCACTCGCCGACGACGCGTTCCTCGACGACGTGGAGCGCGCGCCCGTCGGCGCGGTCCATCTCTGGTGGCTCGGGCAGAGCGGGTTCCTCGTCAAGGCGCGCGGGCGCTTCCTGCTCTTCGACCCGTACCTGTCGGACTCGCTGACGCGGAAGTACGCGGACACCGATAAACCGCACGCCCGGATGACCCGCCGCGTCGTCGACCCGGCTCGGCTCCGGTTCGTCGACGTCGTGACGGCATCGCACGGCCACACTGACCACCTGGACGCGGAGACGCTGCGCGAGGTGCTCGGGCCGCGCGCACGGCTCGTGTGCCCCTCGGAGATCGCAGAGCTGGCGCGCGAGCGCGCGGGTGTGGAGCCGGTGACGCTCGGCGACCGCGAGCCGGTGCGGCTGGCCGGTTTCACGATCGAGCGCGTCCCGGCCGCGCACGAGGACCTCTCCGCCGAGTTCACCGGCTTCGTCGTCACGTCCGGCCCGCACCGGATCTACCACTCGGGCGACACCGTCTGGCACGACGCGATCGTCGAGCGGGTGCGGCGCCACGAGGTGACGGTTGCGCTCCTGCCGATCAACGGACGTGCCCCGGAGCGGCGTGTCGTGGGGAACCTCGACGGGCCCGAGGCGGCGCGACTCGCCCGCGCGATCGGCGCGCAGCTGGCGGTGCCGATGCACTACGACATGTTCGAGTTCAACACCGAGCCGCCCGACGAATTCGTGCGCGAGGCCGAGCGGATCGGACAGCCCGTCCGCGTCCTCCGTGCCGGCGAGCGACTCACGCTCGCGCCCGGCTAGAGCCGGTGAAGCGCGTCGATCTCGTCGCGCGTCAGCTCGCGCCACGCGCCCGGCGGAAGGTCGTCGACCCCGAGCTGCGCGTAGCGCGCGCGGTGGAGCCTCAGCACCGGGTGGCCGACGGCCGCGAGCATCCGCTTCACCTGATGCTTGCGCCCCTCGTGGACCGTGAGCTCGACGCGCCCGGGCCCGAGCAGCCGCGCCGCCGCCGGCGCGGTGAGGCCGTCGTCGAGCTCCACGCCCCGCTCGAGCGTGCGCAGGGCCGCTGAATCCGGATTGCCCTCGACCTCGGCGACGTAGACCTTGTCGGTCTCGTAACGCGGGTGCGCGAGCCGGTGCGCGAGCTCGCCGTCGTTCGTCAGGAGCAGAGCACCGGTCGTATCCGCGTCGAGCCGCCCGACCGGGACGACACGAGC
>DATBSK010000112.1:0-8494 GCA_036559825.1 Acidimicrobiia bacterium
GATCACGAGCTGAAGAATCCTTGTTTGGTCAATCGGCGCTGCTCTGGCAGCGCCGATCGACCAAACAAGATCACAGGCGGCCGCCGGCACGGAACTCCTCGGGCACCCAGTCGGGCGAGCGCTTCTCGGTGAACGCGCGGAAGCCTTCGACGATCTCCGCCGATTCCAGCGACGCTTGGAACGTGATCTCGTCGATGACCCCGTAGCGGGAGTTGATGATCGCCTTCACGCGGCTCCGGGCGTCCGGCGCGGCGCGCAGCAGCTCACCGACGGCGGCCAGCGCTCCATCCCGCAGGTCGTCGTGCGGGACGACGCGCGACACCAGCCCCATCGTGCGCGCCTCGTGCGCGTCGACCCGGCGGCCGGACATCAGCAGATCGCGTGCGCACGCCACCCCGAGGTGAGCGGGGAGCAACGCCGCAAGGTTGGCGTCGACGATGCCACGGAGCGTCTCCGGCGCGCGGAACGTCGCGCGGTCACTGGCGACCGCGACATCGCTCGACATCGCGATGATCAAGCCGCCGCCCTGGCAGATGCCGTTGACGGCGGCGACGACCGGCGCACGGCTGTTGCGGATCGAGCGGAACGGCAGGACGTCGATGCCGATCGCGTCGATCAGGTGCTGGTCGCCGTCGTCATGGCGCCCACTCATCTCCCCGCCCGGGATGAACACGTCGCCGACGCCCGTGATGACCAGCGCGGCGAGCTCCGGATCGGAGTTCACGAGATCGACGGCTCTGCGAACACCGAGGTACATCGCCGAGGTGAGCGCATTGCGGGCCTCCGGGCGGTCGACGGTGCACCAGCCCACGCTGCCGACGCGCTCGAAGCGGAGATGTGGGGTCCCGAGGTCGTCCATCGCGTGCGCGCTCCTCTCGACGCGGGCGGCACTCGCCGCGTTCCGTTGACTGCAAGAGTGTGCTCCGCAAGTCTCGGCCGGACCACACGGAGGGCGTCGTGAGCGACGAGCTGGTACGCGAGCAACGGGGCGCGGTCCTCGTTGCCCGGCTGAACCGTCCGGACGCGCGGAACGCGCTGAACCCGGCGATGATCCACGGGATCGGCGCCGCGGTCGACGACGCCGAAGCGGATCCCGACACTCGGGCGATGGTGCTGACCGGAACCGGCGACCGCGCGTTCTGCGCCGGGATGGATCTCGCCGCGTTCGCCGCCGCCGGTCAGACCGACGTCGGAGCCGACGACGCGTCTCGTGGGTTCTTCCGGCTGATCGAGGGCGACGTCAGCATCCCGCTGATCGGCGCCGCGAACGCGACCGCTGTGGCCGGTGGCTTCGAGCTCCTGCTCGCCTGCGACGTGATCGTCGCGTCCTCCGAGGCCGAGTTCGGCCTCCCGGAGGTCCAGCGCGGCCTCTTCCCCGCGGGCGGCGGCACCTTCCTCGGGACGAGGGTCCCGCTCGGCATCGCGCTCGAGATGACGCTCACCGGGGACCGGATCAGCGCGGCACGCGCCTACGAGCTCGGGTTGGTCAACCGGGTTGTCTCACCAGAGCAAGTGGTGCCCGCCGCAGTGGAGCTCGCCGAGCGCATCGCGGCGAACGGTCCGCTCGGTCTGGCGGCCGTGAAGGAGCTGGTCCGACTGGGCGTCACCGACGCGGCTCGGGCGCGCACGCGCCAGCGCGAATGGCAGGAGGTGGTCTTCAACAGCGAGGACGCCAAGGAAGGTGCCGTCGCGTTCATCGAGAAGCGACCACCGGTCTGGAAGGGTCGCTGAGCGTCACAAACTCTCGAACCACTCGCGCGACGCACGCAGCATCGCGAGTCGCTGGTCGCGTCGCGCGCGCACGATGGTCTCGTCCTCGTACCAGCCGTCGTAGCCCGACGTCTCGAGCAGGCCGACGAGCGACGCCACCGGCACGTCGCCTCTGTCGAACGGCGCCCGCTCGTAGCGAATCTCCTCGAGCGCGGCCGTGTCGACGTTCGTCACCTGGACCGAGACGATCTCGTCGACGTGATCTCGGATCAGCGTGTCGAGCCCGTGCTCCCACCAGACGTGTCCGAGATCGAGCACGACTCCCGCTCCCTCGAGGCCGTCGACCAACGTGAGCGCGTGATCGAGCGTGTGGACGTACGACCAGCGCCGCATCAACGGGTGCATCGGCTCGAGCATGATCCTCATGTCACGGTCTTCCGCCAACGCTGCGCACGCCCCGAGCCAGTCACGGCACGTCTCGTCCGCCTCCGCGGGAGCGCGCGCGCCCAATGCACCGGTCATGACCAGCGCAGCCGGCACGCCGAGACGCCTGCCCACGTCGAGTCGGCGCGCCGCCTCGTCGAGCGGGAACCTGCCGCCGTCCTCGTGGAAGATCGTCGCGAAGTCCATGTAGCTCGACGCCTGCACGCCGTGGTCATCGAGGATCCGGCGCGCCTCGTCGGCGCCGACGGTCTCGACGGCGGGCGCGTCGACGCCGACCCCACCGATGCCGGCACCGGCCGCGAGCGCGATGTCGTCCGCGAAGGAGCCTTGTCGCAGGACCGCTTCGCACACGGCGTAGCGCGCGGAGGGACTCATCCGCGTCGCCACTTCGCCCGCGCGTCCGCCGCCTCCTCGGTCGCGGAGGTGATGACCTGGTTCCGGTTCTCCAGCTCGAGCGCCGCGACGAGGTCGGGCGCGTCCGTGTTGACCTGGAGTGCGCGCTTGGTCATCTGGACGCCGAGCCGGGAGTTCGCGCCGATCTGCGCGGCGATCTCGAGGGCACGGTCGAGCAGCCGGTCGTCGTCCACGAGCTCGCTGACGAGCCCGCGCTCGTACGCCTCCTGCGCGGACACGGTGCGCGCCGTGAGCATCCAGTCTGCGGCGATGCTCGTCCCCACGATCCGCGGCAGGTGATAGCTCATCCCCATCTCGGCCCCCGACAAGCCGAGCAGGATCGCGGCGTTGCCGAACGACGCCGACGTCGAGCAGATGCGCAAGTCCGCGGCGAGGCACAGAGCGAGCCCGCCACCCACGGCGGGGCCGTTGACGGCCGCGATCACGGGCTGCGGCAGCTCGCGCAGCCCCAGGGGCAGCGACGCCATCATCTCCTGGAAGCGCAGCCGATCGATGACCGGCGCGGTCGCGTCGGGCACGCTCGGCCCGAAGCCGCGCAGGTCGATGCCGGAGCAGAAGCCGCGGCCGGCGCCGATGAGCACGACGACCCGAATGGCGGGATCGGCGCCGATCGTCGAGCACGTCTCCCGCAGCTCGCGCGCCATCACCTCGTCGATCGCATTGAGCCGCTCCGGGCGATGGAGTCGCACCACCACGGTGCCGGTGTCGGGCGTGTCGAGCTGCAGCGTGGTCGGCACGGCGTTCAGACCTCCTCGGTCGTCTCGTGCAGGAGCTCGTGCGTCCGCTCGAGCAGGTGCGGGAGCACGGGGGCGATCTGCTCCGTCGCCGGGGCGGGCTCGGCGCGGCGTCGGTTGTGCTTCACGATCAGCGACCACGTCGCCGCGGACTTGAAGCACGCGAGCGCCTGGAACCACTCGAGCTCGGGCACGTCGCGCTCGATCGCAGCGCGATAGCTCGCCGCGAGCTCCGCCGGAACGGGAAGCGATTCGGCGTAGCGGGTCGCGCGCCCGTAGGTCGCCGGATCAGCGTTCACGAGGAACCACCCCACGTCCACCCGCGGATCGCCGACCGACCAGATCTCCCAGTCGACGACGGCCTCGATGCGGCTCCCGACCGCGAGGACGTTGCCGAGACGGAAGTCGCCGTGGACGACCGCGCCCGGGAGCGCGGCGGGCTGGCGCGTGCGCAGCGCCGCGGCAGCCCGTTCCCACCCCGGCACGAGGGCCGGATCCACCGTGCCGAGGAGCCGGCACCAGCGCTCGATCTCGTCGTCGAGTCCCACGAGCGGCTCGCCGCCGAGGCCCAGCGCGACGGTGTCGAGCTCGTGCAGTGCGGCCATCGTGCGGGCGGCGTTGCGGAGCCGCTCGCCGACCACCGCTGCCTCCTCGTCGCCGTCGAGATCGAAGAGCGGCTCGAGCGACGTCCCGTCGACGAACGACATCACGAAGAGCGGCGGCACGTCCGGCGGGTCGCCGGGGTCGTCCCAGAGCACGTCGGGAACGGGCACCGCCGTCGGGCGCAGCGCCCGCAGCACGCGCGCGTGGCGCAGCACGTCCCGGTTCCGCACCGGAGGCAGCCCGGCGGGTGCGACCTTCACGACGACGCGCCGCGCGCCGTCACCCGCGATGGTGCCCTCGTACGTCAGGCTGGACGCGCCGCCGCCCAGGGGGCGGATGTCCTCGACGGGGACGGGGGCGAGCCGCTCGCCCAGCCGGAGGAGATCGACCTCCACGTTCGCTCAGCGCGGTGACGGCGCGGGCGGGCCGGCGGAGGTGAACGCCGTGCCGGGAGGGTCCACGGCCCAATCCGGCGGCGCGCCCCACGTCTCCTCGTACACCAGCTCGGCCATCGGACGTCGCCGCACGGGACCATGCCGACCGGCAGGCCTCCCCAGGGTGATCGTGCCGGCGATGAACGCTGCATCCGGAACACCCAGGAGCTCGCGCAGCTCCTGATCGACCACATGGTTCGAGCCGGTGAAGACCCCGCCGTAGCCGAGGGCGCGCGCGGCGAGCAGCAGGTTCTGGCACGCGGGGTACACGGACGCGCCTTCGGTCGGCGTCGGGTCGCGATACCGGACGAGACACGGGAGGATCAGCACCGGGACGCGGTCGAGCCGATCGACGAACTGCTCCATCGTCGATGCGATGCGCGCCTTCGGCGAGTCGTCGACCGCGCCGGAACCGGCGTCGTAGCCGTCCGATCGCCGCTTGCTCCCCCACAGGCGGCGGGCGCTGTCGGCGATCAGCTGCTTCGCCGCGAGCGCCCTCGGTCCGTCCTGGAGCACGACGAAGCGGAACGGCTGACGGTTCGAGCCGCTCGGCGCGCGCGTCGCGGCGAACAGGACCGCGCGCAGCACCTCGGGCGGGACCGGCTCGTCGCGGTAGCGACGGATCGCCCGAGTCGTCGTGAGGCCCTCCAACAGCCCGACGCTGTCCGACGGAAGCGCCGTGGTGGCGAGCGGCGGTGCAGGCATCCTGATCACTCCCGCGGCTGGAGACGTGCTTTCTACACTTCCAGGTCTGATGCGGGTGGAGCCCACCGCCGACCAGGAGTTCTTCCGGCAGACGACGGCGCGGTTCCTCGAGGACCAGGTGCCGGTCGCCACGCTGCGGTCGCTGCGCGACGACCCCGCCGGCTTCGACCGCGAGTACTGGCGTCGTGGCGCCGAGCTCGGCTGGACCTCCTTGCTGGTCAGCGAGGAGCACGGTGGCGGGACCATCAGCGGTGAGGGGCTCGTCGACCTTGGCATGATCGCCTACGAGTTCGGCCGACATGCCGCACCGGGTCCGCTCGTGACGACGAACGTCGTCGCCGCCGCACTCAGCGACGCCGGGAACGACGCGCACGCGACGACACTCGGTGACCTCCTGTCGGGGTCTGCGCTCGCGACATGGTGCTTCGGCGAAGCGCCTCCGCACGATCGCCTCGGGGACGTGGCGCTCGACGTGCGCGTCGACGGCCAGGACGTCGTGCTCAACGGAGCCAAGCGTCCGGTCGAGTCGGCCGCACAGGTCGAGTACCTCCTGGTGACCGGGCGTACCGGCAGCGGTCTGACGCAGGTCCTCGTGCCGTCCGATGCCCGCGGCGTCTCGGTCGAGCCCATGAAGACGGTCGACCTGACGCGCCGCTTCGGCGCGATCACCTTCGACGACGTACGCGTCCCGGTCGACGCGTTGATCGGCGCCGTCGGGCAGGCCGACGAGCAGGTCGAGCGCCAGCTGCAGATCGCGCTCGTGCTCCTCAGCGCCGAGGCCGTCGGCGCGATGCAGAGCGCCTTCGACATGACGCTCGAATGGGCCTTTCAGCGCTACTCGTTCGGCCGCCCCCTCGCGTCGTACCAGGAGCTGAAGCACCGCTTCGCGGACATGAAGTCGTGGCTGGAAGCCGGCCACGCGATCTGCGACGCGGCTGCCGCTGCCGTGAGAGCCGCGACCCCCGATGCGGCCGAGCTGGCGAGCGCGGCCAAGGCGTTCGTCGGCGAGTACGGCGCCGAGCTCGCGCAGGACTGCGTCCAGATCCACGGCGGGATCGGCGTGACCTTCGATCACGACCTCCACCTCTTCCTGCGCCGCATCACGATGAACCGCGCGGTGTGCGGCACACCGGCCGACCATCGCCAGCGCCTCGCCACCATCGTCGAACGACGGTCGACCGCGGCATGAGCGAGCGACCGCGAGGCGGGTATCCCGCCGAGCAGCGAGCGGGGCCCACGCGGCCCGGCCCGCAGGGCCGGGAGCGGACGAGATGAGCGCGGTGACGGCACAGGGGGTTGCGACGGGCGACATCGAGGCCTTCCGGCTCCGGGCCCGCGACTGGATCCGCGCCAACCTCCGGCCACTGTCGTTCCAGGACGTCAACACCTTCTGGCGCGGCGGGCTGACCGACGAGGAAGAGCTCGCGCTGGTCGAACGCGATCGCGAGGTCCAGCGCATGTTCTACGACGCGGGGCTCGCGGGGATCTGCGTCCCACGCGAGTACGGCGGGCAGGGCTTGACACCCGCGCACCAGCGGGTGCTCAACGAGGAGCTCGCCGGCTACGAGTACGCGGTGCGCCTCCAGCTGCCGACGATGGTGCCGTGCGCGGCCGTGCTCCTCGAGCACGGCACCGAGCAGCAGAAGCACCGGCACCTCCCCGCCATCCTGCGCGGCGAGGAGATCTGGATGCAGCTCCTGTCGGAGCCGAGCGGTGGCTCGGACGTCGCCGGCGCGCTCACGAGCGCGGTGCGCGACGGCGACGAGTGGGTCCTCAACGGCTCGAAGGTCTGGACGACCGGTGCCTGGTGGTCCGACTGGGCGCTGTGCCTCGCGAGGACGAACTGGGACGTCCCGAAGCACCGCGGTCTCACGGTGTTCATGTTGCCGATCGAGCAGCCCGGCATCGACGTGCACCGCATCGAGATGCTGAACGGCAACCGGGAGTTCTGCCAGGAGTTCCTGACCGACGTCCGCGTCCCCGACAGCGACCGCATCGGTGAGGTCGACGACGGATGGACGGTCGGGACGCGCTGGATGTTCCACGAGCGCATGGCCCTGGCGGGTTCGCCCCTCGTCACGAGACCGCGGACCGGCGGCCGGGGCCCGGCCCAAGCGAGCGAGCTCGTCGCCGTCGCGCGCGACGCCGGGCACCTCGACGATGCATGGAGCCGAGACCTGATCGGAGAGGGCCACATGCTCCATCTCGTCAACACGGAGCTGGAGCGCCGGATCGGCGAGGCGATCGCGTCGGGGCACATGTCGGATCAGGCGTCATCGGTCGCGAGGCTGTTCGGCGGTGTCGTCTTGAACCGTCTGGTGACGATCCCGTTCGAGATGGCCGGTGCCACCGCCGGCGCGTGGTGCGACGACGACGGCGCGACGGCGGGGTGCGGCGCCGACTTCCTCGTCCGGCAGTCGTCCGCGATCGCCGGGGGAACCCTGGAGATGGCTCGCAACGTGGTGAGCGAGCGCGTGCTGGGGATGCCGAGGGAGCAGGGCTTCGACCGCGACGTTCCGTTCCGTGACGTCCCCCGTGGACCTTCGGCACGGGACTGACGCGCCCGATGAGCACCGCCGACGCCGCGTTCGCCGAGCGCTACGGACCGTGGGCCCTCGTCGCGGGTGCCTCCGAAGGGGTGGGCGCTGCGTTCGCGCACGCGGTCGCGGCGCGGGGGCTCGGCGTCGTGCTCCTCTCCCGCCGCCAGGCCGCGCTCGACGACGTCGCGGCGGGGATCCGAGCCGACACCGGCGTCGACACGCGGGCGGTCGCGGTCGACCTCGCGGGACCCGACGCCGTGGCGAAGGTCCTCGAGGCGACGGCGGGACTCGAGATCGGCCTCCTCATGTACTGCGCGGGCGCGGATCCCAACTACGAGCCGTTCCTCGCGAGCTCGGTCGACGTCGCCCTCGCGATGGTGCACCGCAACTGCATCGTGCCGATGGAGCTCTGCCACCACTTCGGCGGCTCGATGGTGGCGCGCGGTCGCGGCGGGATGATCCTGGTGTCGTCGGGCGCCGCGCTCGTCGGTGCCCGGAACATGGTGGCGTACGCCGCCACGAAGGCCTTCGACATGGTGATGGCCGAGGCGCTCTGGGCGGAGCTGCACGACGACGGCGTCGATGTCCTCGGGCTCGTGCTCGGTCTCACGGACACTCCCGCACTGCGACAGCTGCTCGTACGGCGGGGAAACCTCGCGAGCGCCGACGACGCGACCCCGATCCCGGGCGCGGCGACCGCGGCCCAGGTCGCCGCGGACGCGCTCGAGCACCTGGCGGACGGTCCGACCTGGTTCGTCGGCGACGAGCTGCGCGCCGGGGCACAGGCACTCGGCTCGATGGCGCGCAGCGACGCGGTGAAGGTGATGATCGAGCACGGCGCGGGGATCATGGACACGGACCTCCGCTGAGTGCTTGTTTGGTCATTCGACGCCGCTCTAGCGGCGTCGAA
>DATBSK010000113.1:0-2593 GCA_036559825.1 Acidimicrobiia bacterium
CAACCCGCGCAGCTACCTCGAGTGGCTCGTCGAGCACGGCCACGACGACACCGACGTCCCGTACCAGCTGCTCCCCACCCGCGACGACCTGCGCGCCCTGACCCGGTACGAGGAGCGGCAGGCCCGACGCGAGCGGTTGATCCGAGCCCTCCGGTCGGCGGGGCAGCGGGCGACCGGGCTCGTGCACCGCGGCTAGCCGGCCGCCCGGGCCGACGCCAGCACGTCGCGCAGCGTCTCGTCGAGCGGGATCACCGGCTCCCAACCGGTCGCAGCGCAGAGCCGGGCGGGGCTACCGACGAGCCGGGGGACGTCCACCGTTCGGACGAGCTCGGGATCGACAAGGAGCTCGAGCGGCGCGTCACTCATCGCCAGCATCGCGTCGGCGACCTCCTGCACGCTCACACCGCGACCCGAGCACACGTTGTACGCCTCGCCCGGTGTTCCGAGCTCGACGAGAAGTCGGTAGGCGCGCACGACGTCGCGCACATCGCTGAGATCTCGGACGACGTCGAGATGCCCGACCTTGATCTTGGATCCGCCCGTGCGCTCCGCGTCCGCGATGCGCTGCGCGAGGCCGGGGACGAGCATCGACACGCTTTGCCCGGGGCCGGTGTGGTTGAACGCGCGGACGCGCAGCGTTCCCAACCCGTCACCGAGGTACGTCTGCAGCGCGAGGACGTCGGCGGCGGCCTTGCTCGCGCCGTACGGCGTGACGGGTCGGATCGGGGACTCCTCGGTCAGCGGGAGGTCCTCGGGGCCGACGGCGCCGTACACGTCGGCGCTGCCCGCGACGAGAACACGCTCTACGTCGGCACCGATGCACGCCTGCAGCACGTTGAGCGCGCCCACGGCGTTGATCCGGAAGACGGTTTCGGGCGCGTCCCACGACTCGCCGATGTGGCTCAAGGCGGCCAGGTGGTACACGGCATCCGGCCGCGCTGACCGCAGCACCTGGCGGACTTCGGCCGCGTCGGTGACGTCGACCGGCGAGGTACCGGTGCGGTCGATGGTGACGACGTCGTCGCCGTGGCTCCGGAGATAGGGGACCAGGTGGCTCCCGACGAAGCCGCTGCTCCCTGTCACCGCGACCCTCATGCCAGCGACCGGTACAGGTCCACGAACCGGGATGCGATGTGCGGCCAGCTGTACTGCTCGACACGCCGGCAGCCGCGGGCAACGAGCTCGCGGCGGAGCTCGTCGTCGTGCACCGCACGATCGAGTGCGTCCGCCAGGCCGTCGACGTCGGCGGGGTCGACGAGCACGGCGGCGTCACCGAGCGTCTCGGGCAGCGCTCCGGCCCGGGCCGCGACCACCGGCACGCCGGCACCCATCGCCTCGAGGGGCGAGAGCCCGAAACCCTCGTAGATCGAGGGGTAGGCGAGCACACGGGCCCCGCCGAGCAGGTCCCGGCGTTCCGCATCGCTCACGTACCCGAGCCGCACGACGCGGTCGGCGTGCTTCGCCGCCGCCCACGCGGCCTGGAACTCCGATGCTCCCCATCCGTCGGCGCCCGCGACGACGAGACGCAGCTCCGGATCGCTCGGCGCCATCTGGTCGAATGCGCGCACGAGGACGGGCAGGTTCTTGCGCGGCTCGACCGTCCCGAGCGCGAGCACGTAACGCGTCGTGCCGGCGATCGCGCGTCCGCGGTCCGGATCGCCGCCGGCGCTCGGACGTACGCCCAGTGGGATCTGCACGATCCGGGTGTCGTCGATCGCGAAGTGCTCCCGCACCTCGCCGGCAACGAACTCACTCGTCGCGTGTACCACCGCGCCGCGGTTCAGCGCCCGCCGGACGAGCCTCCCGTACTGCAGGGTGTCGCGCGTGCACAGCTCCGGGAACCGGATGAAGGTCAGGTCGTGAATCGTCACGACGATCGGACTGCGCGCCGGCGGGCCGATGAACGTGGCGTGCACGACGTCGACCGGGCCCGTCCAGCGTTCGACGCGCGGTATGTCACTGTGCAGCCACAAAGCGCGAATGAGGCGCGCGGGGATCGCGCGGACGGCGGGGCGGACGCCGGGCGGGATCCGATCGGCGAGCTTCTGCCGGCCCCGGAACGTGAGCGCGTACGCGACCAGGTCGAGGTCGGTCCGTCCGGCGAGGGTCTCGAGGAGCCCATGGGCGACTTCGCCGACGCCGGTCGCGTGCCCCAGTAGCGGCGTGCCGTCGACGGCGAGCCGCAGCGGCGCGGGCATGGCCGCTCAGATCTCGAGCGGCTCGTGCTCGATGCCCTCCAGGAGCCGCTCGACGCTCTGGGCGGGTACCCCGGCGCGCATCTGACGAACCAGCAGCACCGCCATCACCGCCGCACACCCGAGGCAGGCGAAGAGGAATGCGAGCTCCACGCGGAGGAACAGCTCGATGTCGGCTGCGGACATCGCGACCAGCGCGATCGCGCCGACCGCGATGCCTATCGCCCACGACACCGTCGCCTTGGCGTGCCCCATCAACGCGATCAGCGCCTGGGCGAGCGTAAGCGCCAAGATGAACGCGCCGCTCCCGGCCGCGAGCATCGCGAGCTCGCCGCCGCTGATGGACTTGTCGAAGAAGAGCTGCACGGCCCAGGGGCCGAGTACGAGCGCGCCGACCA
>DATBSK010000114.1:0-17821 GCA_036559825.1 Acidimicrobiia bacterium
CGTGCCCGCGTCGGTCGGGAGCATCGCCGCGACGCGCAGACCCGGCTGCACGCCGAGGTCCACGAGCGCGTCGCGCACCGATCGAGCCTCGTCGACGAGCTCCTGCCGGGTGACGGCACCCGACACGTCCTCGACGAGCACCGTGTCGGGCGCGGTGTCGGCGTCGTCGAACAGCAGGTCGCCGAGCGATCTCACGTGCGCTCGCGCACCTCCGGGGCGACCCAGTCTGGGTCGCGCTTCTCGGCGAAGGCGAGCGGGCCCTCCTCCTGGTCGGGGTGTCCCCACATCGAGACGAGCTCGCGCGCGCCCGCGCGGCACGCCTCGGTCAGGCCGTGCTCGAGCGCGCCCCAGAGCGCGCGCTTCGTGGCTGCCATCGCCGCCGGCGAGTTCTTCGCGATCGTCTCCGCGAGCGCCTGTGCCTCCTCGCGCAATCGCTCGGGCGGGTCGACGATCTGCGAGATCATGCCGAGCTCGTACGCCCGCTGGGCGCTCATCCGCTCGTAGCGGCCGACGAGGGCCATCCTCATCACCGCCTCGACCGGCATCTTGCGGATCAGCCCGATCGCCTCGAGCGCGACGACCTGACCGATCGACACGTGCGGGTCGAAGAACTGCGCATCCGATGCCGCGATCACGATGTCGGCATCGGCGATCCAGTGGAAGCCGCCGCCGCAGCAGATGCCGTTGACCGCGGTGATCACGGGTTTCCAGACGTGCTGGTGCCATGCGGTGAAGTGGAGGTCCCAGTCCTCGACCGACTGGCGGTAGCGCTGCATGCCCACGCCGTCCGACGCGATCTCCGACACGTCGACGCCCGTCTGGAAGGCGCGCCCTTCGCCCGTGTGGACGATGACGCGCACCGCGGGATCGCGGTCGAGCTCGATCCACGCATCCGCGAACTCGTCGCGCATGTGGGCGTTCATCGCGTTGAGGGCGTCGGGTCGATTGTTGATCAGCCAGCCGACCGGGCCGTGCCGCTCGACGATCAGGTGGTCGTAGGTGCTCACGACGAGATGCTCCACGCGGCGTCGCGCTTCTCGGCGAAGGCGAGCGGGCCCTCCTCCTGGTCGGGATGGCCCCACATCGAGACGAGCTCGCGTGAGCCCGCGCGGGATGCCTCGGTCAGCCCGGTCTCGAGCGCGCCCCAGAGCGCGCGCTTCGTCGCGGCCATGGCCGCTGGCGAGTTCTTGGCCACGATCTCCGCGAGCTCCTGGGCGCGCCCCTCGAGATGCTCCGGCGGATCGACGACCTCGCTGAGGATCCCGAGCTCGTGCGCCCGCTGGGCCGTCAGGCGTTCGCTGCGGCCGACGAGCGCCATGCGCGTCACCGGTTCCATCGGTGACTTCCGGACGAGGGCGATGCCCTCGTAGGCGACGACCTGGCCGAGCGACACGTGCGGGTCGACGAACGTCGCGTCGGACGCGGCGATCACGATGTCGGCGTCGGCGACGAAGTGCAGACCGCCGCCGGCGCAGGTCCCGTTCACGGCCGCGATCACCGGCTTCCAGACGCCACAGTGCCAGGCCGTGAAGCGAAGCTCGGCGTCGCGCGTGCGACGAGAGTGCTCGCGCAGCGCGTCGAGATCGCGCGCGAGCTGGACGACGTCGACGCCGGTCTGGAACGTCCGCCCGGAACCCGTGTTCACGATGACGCGCACCGCCGGGTCGTCGTCGAGCTCGTGCCAGGCGCGTTCGAGCTCGTCGAACATGACCGCGTCCATGGCGTTGCCGGCGGCCGGCCGGTCGAACACGATCCAGCCGACGGGACCGCGCCGCTCGACCCGCAGTCGCGTGTACGTGCTCGGCGGTGCGGTCACGATCGTGGGACCTCACGCCAGGACCTGCCTTGCCACGGATCGGGCTCCCGCGGCAGCCCCAGCACGCGCTCGCCGACGATGTTCTTGTTGACCTCGCTCGTGCCGCCCTCGATGGTGTTCGCGCGGCTCCGGAGCATCCCGTGCACCTCGTGGGGGAGCGCGGTGTCGTAGGCGTCGTCGTCCGTGGGCCATGCCATCGCGTCAGGCCCGAGCAGGTCGGTGGCGAGCAGCTGGAGGCGTTGGTTCAGGTCGCCCGAGTGGATCTTCCCCACGCTGCTCTCGGCCCCTGCAGCTCGCCGCAGCGACAGACCGGCGCGCACCCGCTGGTTCGTCAGCTCACGGATGCGCTCCTCCGCGTACAGCGCAGCGAGGCGCTGGCGCGTCACCGGATCCGCGTCGCGCCCGCGCTCGCGGGCGAGGTCGAGTGCATGGTCGATGCCCGATCCCCCGATGCGGTCGACGCCCCCGGATCCCGCGCCGGCCACCATCTGTCGCTCGGACGACAGGGTCGCTCCCGCGACGCGCCAGCCGTCGTTCACGTCACCGACGCGCTGCGCGTCGGGGACCCGCGCGCCCTCGAGGAAGACCTCGTTGAAGTCGATCGCGCCGGTGAGGTGCCGGAGCGGCCGGACGTCGACACCCGGCTGGTGCAGGTCGACGAGGAAGTACGTGATGCCCTTGCGCTTGGGCGCGTCAGGGTCGGTGCGGGCGAGGAGCACGGCCCAGTCGGAGACGTGGGCCCACGTGGTCCAGACCTTCTGTCCCGTCACGATCCAGTCGCCGCCGTCACGCTCCGCGCGCGTCGCCAGGGACGCGAGGTCGCTGCCCGCGCCGGGCTCGCTGAACAGCTGGCACCACCGCTCCTCGTTGCGGACGATCGGCGGCAGGTAGCGGCACCGTTGCTCCTCGGAGCCGTGCGCGAAGAGTGCCGGTGCGCAGAGGTTGAGTCCGAGCGGGTTGAGGCGGCCGAGGTGGTACGGCGCGAGCTCGGTCTCGACGAGCCGCGCGGTCTCGCCGTCGACGCCGAGCCCGCCGTGCTCCGGGGGCCATGTGGGCGCGACGAGGCCCGATCGGCCGAACACCGGGTACCACGACTCGTAGTCGGCGCGTGAGCGGATCGCCCGGATCGCGCGCACGCCACCACTGGCGGCCGCCTCGCGCCACGGCGCCGGCACGTGCTCCTCGATCCAGGCGCGCACCGTCGCCACCGCCGCGTCCGGCGGCGTCGAGGCATCGATGGCGACGTGTTCGCTCATCACTCCCGCTTCTGGCGGCTGCGCCGCCGGGGCGCTCGGCCCCCGCTCGCTACGAGCCGGGATACCCGGCTCGCTTCACGCTCGCTCATCGCCCGTCGAAGCGGGGCGGGCGCTTCTCGCGCAGCGCCGTGATCCCCTCGCGGAAGTCGGAGCTCCGAGACGAGAGCTCCATCGCGAGCGCCTCGTTCGCGAGGTGACGCTCGAGGTCGAGGCCTGCGCCCTGGTGCACGAGCCACTTCGTCAACCCGAGGCTGACGGTCGGTCCCTCCGCGAGCGCGTCGACGGCCTCGCGCGCGGACCGCGCGACCTCGCCGGGCGCGACCGCGCGGTGGATGAGGCCCCACGCCGCGGCCTCCTCGCCCGACAGCTCACGGCCGAGCAGCAGCAGCTCCTTGGCGCGGGCGATCCCCACCAGACGCGGGAGCAGCCACGTGCCGCCGCTGTCGGGTGTGAAGCCGCGTCGTGCGAACGGCTCCCAGAACCGCGCATCCGAAGCCGCGATGCAGAGATCCGACGCGAGCGCGAGGTGCAGCCCGAGCCCCGCGGCCCATCCCGTGACGGCGCAGACGATCGGGACCTGCGTCGAGAGCATCATCGGGATCAGACGGTGTGTCTGCGCGGGGAGCCGTCGCTGGATGCTGCCGACGCGTGGCCGCTCGTCGACGGCGGCGTTCCGTCCGACGATGTCGAAACCGGCGCAGAAGTCGTCGCCCGCGCCGTCGAGCAGGACGGCCCGCACGGACTCGTCCTGGTTGGCGGCCTCGAGCCGCTCGATGAGCAAGGTGACGACGACGTCGTCGATCGCGTTGCGCTTGCTCGGGCGGTCGAGCGTCAGGTGGAGGACGCCACCCTCCTGCGCGACCGTGAGGCCCTCCACCGCGTTCGTCACCTCGTCACTCCCGCGAGAAGCGATCGGCGATCGCGTCGAGAGCGGACTGCAGGTCACGGGCATCGCCGGGCGGATCGGGGAGTCGCACGTCACCATGCTCGCGGCTCGGGAGCAGGACGGTCGCGTGCCCGGGCGTCGTGACCTCGCCGCGCTGGTTCTCGCCCCAGATGTCGAGGTCGACCGCCGGCCGTCCACCGTCCGCGAGGTAGCGCTGCGTAACACGGCCGCGCATCCAATGGGTGTCGCCCACCCAGTTGAACTTCCGGAACTCGCAGTCGAGCCGCCAGAGCCACGCGTCGTCCCCCATCCAGTCGGTGCAGAGGTGGATGAGCCACGTCTCGCGCATGCGGCCGTAGTCGTAGGTGGTGGGGTTCCCGGCCCGACGCGCGTATTCGGGATCCCAATGGACGCGCTGCATCACGTCGGGGATCCCGAGCTCGTCGCGGTGGTAGAAGCGAGGGATCCGCTGCCGGTTCCTCCAACCGAGGCGCAGCGGCTGCACGCCGTAGAGACCCATCCCCATGCCGACGTGCCAGCAGATCATGTCCGTGACCGTGAGCGGCCCCTTCACGAGCGGGCCGATCTCGTCACCTTCGTGGACGTCCTCCCACCAGCGCGGCTCCGCGCCCCGGGAGGCTTCGCGCTCGTACTGGGCGTCGATGGCGGCGATCGCGTCCTCGTCGTAGGGCTGCTGCTCGAACGCGTCCTCCTCGCCCTTCCGGTTCTTCCGGCGCTCGCGCGCCTTCGTGCGCTCGGTGCGGACCATGTTCCGGTACTGGCCGGAGAGCAACGGACCCGAGTCGGCGCGGAAGACCTGCGCGGTCCACTCGTGGACCGCGCGCTCGGCGAACTCCGACGGCTTGTCGAGCACACCGACGAGGGCGTTGCGGCGCCAGCTCCGCATTCCCGGGAGCAGCGGTGCCCACCACTCGCGCGCGCTCGCGGCGTAGAATGCGTGCACACCTCGGAGCGGGTCGCCCTTCATGAGGTCGCGGTGCTCGGGCGCGATCTCGGCGACCTCGTCCTCGCCGATGAGGGTGTCGCCGCCGACCATCGCGGGCGGCGCGATGGTCGATCCCCACCGCGTGGTGGGCCCGTGCCCGGGGTCGCACCACAGCGGGTTGTCATCGCCGTACGACTGGGCGACATGGCGGAACGCGTCGTGGTCGGGGCACAGGTAGTGGGGCGGGCAGGGATGCGGCTCGGGCACGCCGATGCGCGCCCGGAGCCGCGCGATCCCCTCGTCCGTGATCGTGCCGACCTCGGTCATGCGGCGGTCGCTCGCGTCACGGATGCCGGTCGACCGGGCCCGGGAGGAGGAAGGGGTACGGACGCCGTCGCACGTGCCGTTGCCATGCGCGGTCGACGCGCCGCGCGCGCTGGAGCAGGGACCACAGGCGCGCGTCCCGCCGGTAGTACCGCTGGACCTCGTCGATCTCGAGATCGATGTGCAGCCGCCGGTTCGCGAGCTCGACGAGGTCGGGAACCCACCGCGCCAGACCCTCCTTGTGGAGGTTCGCCGCCACGTCGAGCGCCGCCGGTCGTGGCGCGAAGTACGGATCGAGGATGTCCTCGAGCATGAACCGCCGGACGACCGGCCGGAACACCGCGGGGAGCGATGCCATGAAGAGCTCGGTGTCGAGGCGGTCGCGGCCGTCGGCGTCGCGCAGCAAGGGGGTCGTGACGTCGAGGTAGACGAGGCCGCGTCCGTCGGGATCCGTCGCCCAGTTCGACAGCTGGGCATCGAGACCGAGCGCGGGCCCGACGGTGCGCTCGATGTGCGTGACGACCCGGTCGAGCAGGGCCCGACCGGCGTCGCGGTCGGCCGTGTCGAGGATCTCTGGTGCGAGCGTCGCGCGATCGAGGACGGGTTGGACGCAGTAGGCCACGACGTCGCTCGTGGTCGTCGGGAGTGCCTGGAGCCGGCTCTCGACGACGCGGATCCCGGTGGCGGTCAGCGCCGCGACGTAGTCGTCGAAGCACGATCGATACGCGGTGAATCGGGCGTCGTCGTCGAAGACCGGGAGCCGCTTGCACGCGTGCGGACCCGTCGCCTCCGGCCACGCGACCACGGAGCTGATCTCGCCGTAGCCGAGGATGTGCAGGCCCGACTCGTCGCCGCGTGCGATCGCGTCCTCGACGACCTCCTCGAGGCGCTCGAGGTCGGGAGCCGTGATCACGAGAGGGCGTGCACCAACGTGCCCGCGAGCTCCTCGACCTCGGCGTCGGTGAGCACCAGCGGCGGCAGCAGCTGCATGACCGACGTGTCGTTGTTCGCGAACACCGCGAACACGCCGGCGTCGATGCACGCCTTCGCGGCCAGCACGCCCGCGCCCTCGTCCGGCCACTTCAACCCCATGAAGAGACCCCGCCGGCGAACCTCGCAGGGGAGCGGTGCGAGCTCCTTCTCGAGCCGCAGGCCGACCTCGTCGACGCGGTCGAGGAACCCGGGGGCCTCGACGAGGTCGAGGACGCGGAGCGCGATCGCGCACCCGAGGTCGGATCCACCGTAGGACGACACGTGCACGAACGGCTGCTCGTCGTAGAAGCGGTGGACCTCGGGTGTCATGAGCGTCGCCGCGATGGGGTACACGCCTCCGCCGAGGCCCTTGCCGGTGACGACGACGTCCGGCTCGACGCCGTCGTGCTCGTAGCACCACATCCGGCCGCTGCGTCCGAGGCCCGTCTGCACCTCGTCGAGCACGAGGGACGCGCCGCGCTCCCGGCACAGCCGCTGCACGCCCGCGAGGTAACCGTCGGACGGAAGCGGCATGCCGAGCGTCGCCGGAACGGTCTCGAGCACGACCGCGGCCGTGTCGTCGCTGACGGCCCGGTCCATCGCGCCGAGATCGTCGAACGTCACGTGGGTGAAGCCGGGCAGCGCCAGACGGAACGGCTCGTGGTAGCGCGCGTCGGCCGCCATCGCCGCGAACGCGGTATGGCCGTGGTATGCGCCGTGCACCGACACGATGCCGTCGCGCCCGCTCACGGCGCGCGTGGTCTTGATGGCGACCTCGACCGCCTCCGAGCCGGACGGAGACAGCACGACACCGCTGCAGTGCCCACCGGTGGAAGCGGCGAGCCGCGCCCCGAGCTCGGCCTTCCAGCCCGAGACGAGATGGTGGTTGCCGACGTCGATCTCCTCACGCGCGAGCGCCCCCAGGAGCGTCGCGAGGATCTCCGGATGGCGGTGACCGAGGTTGAAGACGCCTCCGTTGCAATGACAGTTGAAGAAGCGGCGGCCGTCGTATGCGTCCCAGAAGAACGGTCCCGCGCGTCGGCCGAGCACGATGTCGATGCCGAGCTCCTCGAACGCCTCGACCTTCCCGCGCGAGACGTGCGCTGCGAACGCTTCCATGGTCGCCGAGCGCGTCGGGAACGGCTGCACGCTCCTCGAGCGTACCGGCGAGCAGCGTCGAGCCGCACGGGCCGCCGTACGATCTCGTCGTGCTCGCGTCGCGCCTGCGAGGGTTCGGCACCACGATCTTCGCCGAGATGTCGGCGCTGGCTCAGGCGACGGGCGCGATCAACCTCGGCCAGGGCTTCCCCGACGTCGACGGGCCGGATGTCGTCAAGCAGGCGGCGGTGGACGCGATCCTCGCGGGCGAGAACCAGTACCCGCCGGGCCCCGGCGTGCGAGAGCTGCGCGACGCGGTCGCCGAGCACCAGCGGCGCTGGTACGGGCTCGAGTACGACGCCGAGACCGAAGTCCTCGTCACGACCGGTGCCACCGAGGCGATCGCCGCTGCGTTGCTCGCGCTGTGCGAGCCCGGCGACGAGGTGGTCACGTTCGAGCCGTACTACGACTCGTACGCGGCGTCGATCGCCATGGCGGGTGCGGTCAGGAAGGTCGTGACGTTGCGCCCGCCCGACTACTCGTTCGATCGAGACGCGGTCGACGCGGCCATCGGGCCGCGCACGCGCCTGCTGCTGCTGAACTCGCCGCACAACCCGACGGGCAAGGTCTTCGACGCGGACGAGCTCGAGCACCTCGCCGCGCTGTGCGTCGAACGCGACCTGCTCGCCGTGACCGACGAGGTCTATGAGCACCTCGTGTTCGACGGCGAGCACCGCCCGCTCGCGTCCTTCCCGGGCATGCGCGATCGCACCGTCAGCATCTCGTCCGGCGGCAAGACCTTCTCGTTCACGGGCTGGAAGGTCGGGTGGGTGTGCTCGTCGCCCGAGCTCGTCCGCGCGGTCCGCACCGCGAAGCAGTACCTCACGTACGTGAACGGCGCGCCGTTCCAGCTCGCGATCGCGGTGGGCCTCCGGCTGCCCGATGCGTACTTCCGCGGGCTGGCGGACGACCTGCGC
The DNA here is from genome assembly GCA_036559825.1 of Acidimicrobiia bacterium. Lineage (GTDB taxonomy): Bacteria > Actinomycetota > Acidimicrobiia > IMCC26256 > PALSA-555 > DATBSK01. The sequence goes on from DATBSK010000114.1 coordinate 8,276, forward strand.
GCCAAGCGCGACCTGCTCGTCGACGGGCTGCGCACGGCTGGCTTCGAGGCCTACCCGCCGGCCGGCACGTACTTCGTGACGGCGGACGTGCGCCCCTTCGGGATCTCGGACGGGATGGCGTTCTGCCGCGAGCTGCCCGAGCGGTGCGGCGTCGTCGCCGTTCCGAACGTCGTGTTCTACGACGACCAGGAGGCGGGCCGGTCGCTCGTGCGGTTCACCTTCTGCAAGCGGGCGGAGGTCCTCGACGAGGCCGTCAAGCGACTGAAGGCGCTCGCGTCGTGAGGCTCGCGCTCGTGCAGCACGACATCGTCTGGGAGGACCCGGCCGCGAACGCGACCCACCTCGCGCCGATGATCGCGCGCGCCGCAGGCGACGGCGCGCGGCTCGTCGTGCTCTCGGAGATGTGCACGACCGGATTCTCGATGGCCACGGATCGCATCGCCGAGGCGCCCGACGGGCCGAGCACTCGCTTCCTCGCCGAGCAGGCGGCGGCGCACGGCGTCTTCGTCTGCGGGTCGCTCCCGATCCGGGTCGACGCAGCGCGGCTTCCCTACAACCGGCTCGTGCTCGCGTCGCCGGACGGCTCGGTGCGTCACTACGACAAGATCCACCCGTTCTCGTACGCGCGAGAGCACGAGCGCTACGCCGCGGGCACCGAGCACGTGACGGTCGACGTCGAGGGTCTCCGGACCAGCCTGTTCGTCTGCTACGACCTGCGCTTCGCCGACGAGTTCTGGGCGCTCGCTCCCGAGACCGATTGCTACGTGGTCGTCGCCAACTGGCCGAGCGCGCGGCGCGACCACTGGTGCACGCTGCTGCGCGCTCGGGCGATCGAGAACCAGGCGTACGTCGCGGGCGTGAACCGCGTCGGGACGGGCGGGAAGCTCGACTACTCGGGTGACACGATGCTGGTCGACCCGTTCGGCGAGGTCGTCGCCGCGGCCGGCGACACCGAGACCGTCCTCGTCGCCGACGCCGCTCCCGAGCGCGTCGCCGCGGTGCGTGCGAGCTTTCCGTTCCTGCAGGACCGGCGCTGAGTCAGACGCCGCCGAGTCACTGCGGAGGGAGGCCCCCGGAGCGCTGCGCGGTGGCGATCGCCTCTGCGGCACCCGGACGCGTCGACGACCACGCGGGCCAGCGGGCCGCGTTGCCCTCGGGCCGGTCGCCGATGATCGTCACGCGGTGGATCACGCGGCGCGCGTCGTAGTCGTTGACCGCGTAGTGCTGGGTCGCACGGTTGTCCCAGACCCCGATCGTGCCCTCGCTCCAGCGGTACCGCACTGTGAACTGTGGCTGCTCGGCGAAGGTGCAGAGGTGCGCGAGGAGGGCGTCGCTCTCCTCGGGCCGCAGCTGCGGGAAATGCGACGTGAACTGTCGGTTCACGTAGAGGCACCGGCGCCCGGTCTCGGGGTGCACACGCACAGCCGGATGCTCGGTCTGGATCTCGGGATGCCCGAACGCCGACGCAGTGTGCACGGCGGTCAGGCCGTCGACGAGGTCGCGGAGCGGCGCGGACAGCCCGTCGTACACCGCGACCTGGCTGATCCACATCGTGTCGCCACCGTGCGGCGGCGACTGCACCATCTTCAGCACGGAGCAGATCGGCGGCGAGGCGCTGAAGGTCACGTCGGTGTGCCAGACGTCGGCCTTCGCGCCGTGGTCGCTGTCGAGCACGACGATCTCGGGGTGCTCAGGGTCGAGCTTCGGGATGAACGGGTGGATCTCGGCCTCACCGAATCGCGTCGCGAAGGCGCGGTGCTCGTCGGGCGTGAGGTGCTGGTCGGGGAAGAAGAGCACGAGGTGCTCGGCGAGCGCGCGGCGCAGCGCGTCGAACGTGGCGTCGTCGAGATCGGCGAGGTCCACGCCGCGCACCTCGGCGCCGAGCACGCCGGTGAGGGGGTCGAGTTCGAGCGCGACGGTGGTACGCATCGAGGCCCTGAAGCCTAGGGTCCGCCAGTCGTAGGGTCGTCGGGAGTGGCCGATCCCGAGCCTGCGACGAGCGACCGGTCGTACCCCGGCTTCGAGGGTCGGGTCGCGCGGACGTTCGCGGGTTCCGAGGGCTGGTGGCCGCCACGCCCGGCGCCGTCGCCGGACGCGCCGAACGTCGTCGTCATGCTCGCGGACGACCTCGGCTTCTCCGACCTCGGCTGCTACGGCTCGGAGATCGAGACGCCGAACCTCGACCGCCTCGCGGGCCGCGGTGTCCGGTACACGAACTTCCACGTCACACCGATGTGCTCGCCGACGCGCGCCGCACTCCTCACTGGCGTGAACCCGCACCGCGCAGGCCTGGGGACGGTCGCGCACTCCGACGCGGGCTTCCCCGGCTACGCGATGGAGCTGGCCGACGACGTCGTCACCGCGGCCGAGGTGTTCCGGGACCACGGCTACGCCACGCTCATGGTCGGCAAGTGGCACCTCGCCAAGGACTCCGACTGCTCGGCGGCGGGCCCGAAGCACTCGTGGCCGTGCCAGCGCGGGTTCGACCGCTTCTACGGCTTCCTCGACGCCTTCACGAACCAGCACCATCCGCACCGGCTCGTCGAGGACAACCACCTCGTGGCCGTCGACCGCTACCCCGACGGCTACTTCTTCACCGACGACGTCACCGACCGCGCCATCTCGATGCTGCGGGAGCACAAGGCGTCCAACCCGCGTCAGCCGGTGTTCCTCTACTTCGCGCACGGCTCGGTGCACGCGCCGGTGGTCGCGAAGCCTGCCGACATCGAGAAGTACGCGGGCACGTATGGCGAAGGATGGGACGTGCTGCGCGAGCGGCGCTGGCGCCGCCAGCGCGAGCTCGGCGTGATCCCCGCGGGCCTGCCGTTGCCGCCGCGCAACACCGAGCCCGACCACGACGTGCAGGCGTGGGACGACCTCTCCGACCGGGAGCGCGCGCTGTTCGCGCGCCACATGGCGGTCTATGCGGCGATGGTCGACAACCTCGACCAGAACGTCGGCCGTCTCCTCGCCGCATTCGACGAGCTCGGCGAGCTCGACAACACGATCTTCGTCTTCACGTCCGACAACGGCGCCTCGCGCGAAGGCGAGCGGAACGGCACGAGCGCGTACTACGTGCACCTGCTGCAGGGCGACGACGTCGACGCCGACCTCGCCCGGCTCGACCAGCTCGGTGGGCCGCGGACGACACCGCACTACCCGCGCGGCTGGGCCATGCTCGGCAACACGCCGTTCCGGCTCTACAAGATCAACACCCACGCCGGTGGGCACTCGGTGCCGTGCATCGTCTCGTGGCCGGCCCGGCTCGGCGCGGCCGGTGACCTGCGCCGCCAGTACCAGCACGTCACCGACGTGCTGCCCACCCTGCTCGAGTGCTGCGGCCTCACGATGCCGACCGAGCGCCACGGACGCGCGCTCGCCGAGCCCGCCGGTGCCAGCTTCACCGCGAGCCTCACGGATCCCCAGGCGCCCAGCACCCATCCCGAGCAGTACTCCGAGCAGCTCGGCCACCGGGGCTTCTACCGCGACGGCTGGGAGGTCGTCACGCTGCACCACCCGCTGACGCCGTTCGGCGACGACGAGTGGGAGCTGTACGACCTCCGCGCCGACCCGAACGAGCTGCACGACCTCTCCGAGCAGCACCCCGAGCGTCGGGGCGAGCTGGCCGAGGCATGGGAGTCGGCGGCGTGGTCGAACCGCGTGTACCCGCTCGACGAGGGCTCGGGCATCAAGTACCTGCAGCGACCGCCCCGCAGCCGTGTGTACGGCGAGCCGGTCACCATCCTCCCCGGCACGCCGACGCTCGAGCGTTGGCGCTCGCTCCAGCTGCTGTGGTTCCGCGCGCTGCGCATCACGGTGCGGCTCGAGCTCGCGACCGGCGACCGCGGCTACCTCGTCGCGCACGGGGATCAGGGATCCGGTTATGGCCTGTACGTGCTCGACGACGAGCTCGTCTTCGTGCACAACGACGGGCGCGGAACGATGCGCGAGCTGTCGGGGGGACGCCTGGCGGACGGGGCGCGGGAGATCGTCGCCGACCTCGCCGCGCCCGGTTCGCGCGTCTGGACCGTGACCCTCTCGGTCGACGGCGTGGCGCGTGCGTCGCTCGACGACGTGCCGATGCTCTTCGGGATGGCGCCGTTCGAGGGCATCGACGTCGGGATCGACCGGCGGTCACCCGTCTCGTGGTCGATCTACGAGCGCTTCGGGCCGTTCCCCTTCACCGGCGCGCTGCACTCGGTGCGGTACGAGCCCGGTGATCCCGCCCCCGACGCGCCGGAGCGCATGCTCGACGTGCTGCGGGAGATGGGCGCGAAGTTCGAGTAGCTCAGGGGGCGGTGAACGTCACGGGGAGCGACTCGATCCCGCGGACGAAGGCGTTGGGCGTGCGGCGCGCGCCGAGGTCGTCGGCCCACGCCCAGTCGTCGAGCCGGCGAACGAGCTCCTCGAACATCACGCGGAGCTCGAGCCGCGCCAGTGCGGCGCCGAGGCAGAAGTGCGACCCGAACCCGAACGAGATGTGCGGGTTCGGGTCCCGCGTCACGTCGAACCGCTGAGGGTCGTCGAAGACGGACTCGTCGCGGTTCGCGGCGCCGTACATGAGCACGACCTGCTGACCCTTCGCGATCGGCGTGCCCGCGATGTCGGTGTCGCGCATCGCGACGCGGCACATGTTCAGCACGGGGGTCGTCCAGCGGATGAGCTCCTCGACCGCCACGGCCGTGCGCGCCGGGTCGGCCTGCAGGAGCCGGCGCTGGTCGGGGTGGCGGATGAACGTGTCGACGCCGTTCGCGATCACGGTGCGCGTCGTCTCCGCGCCGCCGTCGAGCAGGAGCAGCGCGTCGGACGCGAGGTCGTCGTCGCCGAGCGGGCGGCCGTCGACCTCCGCACCCGTCCACACCGACATGAGGTCGTCGGCGGGGCAGGCACGTCGCTCCCGTGCGAGCTCGATGGCGGCCTCGCCGAACTCCGCCGCCGAGAGGATCCCCTCGTCGGTCGCGTACCGCGGCCCGCCGCCGAGCAGGATCGTCGAGGTCGACCAGTGCACGAGTCTCGGCCACCAGTCGTCGGGGAAACCCAGCAGGTGGCCGATCATCTTCGCCGGTAGCGGCGCGGCGAGCTCGCTCACCACCTCCGCCTTGCCGCGGTCGGCGACGGCGTCGACGAGCTCCGTCACCGTCGCGCGCACGAGCGCCTCGTGGCCGGTCACGGCACGCGGCGTGAAGCGCCGCGCCACGAGTCGCCGCCGCGTCGCGTGCAGCGGGTCGTCGACGCCGATCATCGACGGGTCGGCCGGGATGTTCGGCCGGTAGCCGCCGGAGCTGCACCACGTCGCCGGGTCCTTCTCGATCGCGACGACGTCACGGTGACGGCTCACGCCCCAGAGCTCGTTCGTGGCGTCCCAGTACACCGGGCGGTGCGCGCGCAGGTACGCGTACACGGTCTCGGGATCACCGGCGTACAGATCGCCGTCGAGCAGGTCGAGGCGCCCGTCCTCGACGAGCTCGGCGGCCTGCTCCGGGTCCACGGGACCAGACTGTCACGGCCATCACGACCACTCGTGACCGAGCGACCAGAGACCGAGCGACCAGAGACCGAGCGACCAGAGACCGAGCGACTAGAGACCGAGCGACCAGAGACCGAGCGACCGGGGGAGGACGAGACGATGGAGGACGAGGCCGACCTGGGGCAGCCGGCGACGGGTGTCGTCGTCACGGGCGGCGGATCGGGGATCGGGCGCGCGTGCGCGCTCGCGCTCGCCGGCGTCGGCCGGCCGGTCGCGGCGTGGGACGTGAACGGCGACGGAGCGGCCGAGACGGCGCGTCTCTGCGGCGAGCTCGGCACAGCATCGACGTCGATCGAGATCGACGTCACCGACGCGGACGGCGTCCGGTCCGCGGTGGACGAGACCGCTGCGGCGATCGGGCCGATCGGCGGACTCGTGCACGCGGCCGGGATCGTGCGCCCCGCGCTCACCGACGCGGTCGACCTCGACACCTGGGACGACGTGCTCGCCGTCAACCTGCGCGCGGAAGCCGTGGTCGTCAGCGCGCTCCTCCCCGCGTTGCGTGCGGCGGGTCCGGGGTCGGCGATCGTCGGCATCTCGTCGATCGAGGGGCTCATCGGCCACGGCGCCATCCCGTCGTACGTGTCCTCGAAGCACGGTCTGATCGGTCTCACGCGCTCGCTCGCGCACCGGCTCGGGCCCGAGCGCATCCGCGCCAACGCCGTGTGCCCCGGCTACATCGACACGCCGATGCTCGCCCCGACCATCACCACACCCGAGGCGCGCGCGTCCTTCGAGCGCAGGGTTCCCCTCGGGCGCCTCGGCGAGCCCGGCGACATCGCGCGGGCGGTGCGGTTCCTGCTCTCCGACGAGGCGTCCTACGTCAACGGCGCGGTGATCGTCGTGGACGGAGGCGTCACGGCCGTCGGCGGCCAGGAGTCGGTCGGAGGCGGCGGGACCTGATGTCGGACAGACTCGCAGCATGAGCCCACGGATACCCCGACCGAGCCTCGACGGCGTGCTGAACCTGGTCGACGTCGACGCAGTGCTGAAGCACGTCGACCTGAACCGCCAGCTCGACCGCATCGACATCAACGCGCTGCTCGAGCGCATCGACATGGACCGCCTGCTCGACCGCGTCGACATCAACAGGATCGTCGCCAAGGTCGACGTCGAGGAGCTGGTGCAGCGCACGGAGCTCGGCGCGTTGATCGCCGAGTCGACGAGCAGCGTCGCGCAGCGTGTGCTCGATTCGCTGCGCGCCGAGACCGTCACCCTCGACGATCTCTGCAATCGTGTCGTGAACCGCCTGCTCCGGCGCGCGCCGGACACGGTTCCCCTCGGGCCGGGGGTTGGACGATGACCCTCGTCGAAGCGCAGCCGACTCGGCTCGGCCAGTACGCGGGGCCGGTGACGCGCGCGATCGCGTGGTTGCTCGACGTTGCGATCAGCGTGGTCGTGTTCGACGCGACGATCGCGGTCTGCTTGTTCCTCGCGGACCTCCTCACGCCGGCCGACGTGAGGGCCGGCGACGTGCCCGAGTGGCTCGCGGCGATCCTGCTCGGTGGCTGGCTGTTCGCGTACTTCGGCGGGTCCTGGGCCGCGTCGGGCAAGACCGTCGGCATGGCGCTGCTCGGTCTCCGCGTCGTCAACGGAGACGGATCGATGCTCGAACGGTGGCGCGGGTTCCTCCGGGCGCCGGCACTCGCGCTCAGCCTGCTGACGTTCGGCATCGGTCTCGTCGGCATCGTCGTCGGCCGCCGTCACCGCGGCCTGCAGGACGTCATCGCCGGCAGCGTGGTCGTCTACGACTGGGACGCCCGCTCGGCTCGTCTGCGCTTCCTGGCCCGTCGCGTAGATTTGGGCGCATGACGGCTGTCGTCGATCCCGCCGCCTCGCTCGACCCGGAGCTGTTCCTGCCGGAGCCCGAGCCGCGTGACGTCAAGTACACGGTGATCTCCGTCGACGACCACCTCGTCGAGCCGCCACACATGTTCGAGGGACGGCTCCCGGAGCGCCTGCAGGAACGTGCGCCGAAGGTCGTGATCGACGAGCGCGGGCACGAGGTGTGGGAGTTCGAGGGCGAGCGGCACTTCCAGGTCGGCCAGAACGCGGTCGCGGGCCGGCGCCCCGAGACCGTGAAGATCGAGCCGTTCCGGTTCGACCAGATGCGACCGGGGTGCTACGACCCGCACGCCCGCGTCCGCGACATGGACATCAACGGTGTGTGGGCCTCGCTGTGCTTCCCGTCCATGATCACGGGCTTCTGCGGGCGTGTGTTCTCCCAGGTCGAGGATCACGAGCTCGGCTTCGCGGTCACCCAGGCGTGGAACGACTGGATGCACGAGGAGTGGTGGGGCGCGTACCCCGAGCGCTTCATCCCGCTCGGCATCACCGACCTCGGCGACGCCGAGCGCGGCGCGGCCGAGATCCGGCGGAACGCGGCGCGCGGCTTCGTGACCGTCTCGCTGCCCGAGCGACCGCACCGCATCGGGTTCCCGTCGATCTTCGACGACCACTGGGAGCCGATCATCCGAGCCTGCGCCGACACCGGCACCGTGATCAGCCTGCATGTCGGCTCGTCGGGCATGGCCGACTTCGCGCCGGGCTGCCCACCGCTGCAGATCGGAGCGACGCTCTTCGGCCAGCTCTCGCTCACTGCGTGCGCCGAGTGGGTGTGGTCGGCCTGGGGGGTGAAGTACCCCGACCTGAAGATCGCGATGTCCGAAGGCGGGATCGGCTGGGTGGCGATGCTCGTCGACCGGCTCGACAACATCGTCGACCGCTCGGGCTACGGCCTCGACGGCTTCGAAGGCCTGCGCCCGGCGGACGTGCTGCGGCGGAACTTCTGGTTCTGCACGATCGACGATCCCTCGACGATCGAGACCCGGCACGCGATCGGCATCGACCACGTGATGCTCGAGGTCGACTATCCGCACGGCGACGGCACCTGGCCCGACACGCAGGCGGTCATCGAGCGCTTCTGGGGCCACGTCCCCGTCGACGAGCTGCGCAAGATGACGCACCGGAACGCCGCCGCGCTGTACCGGCACCCGCTCCCCGACCGCTGCGTCCCGTGACGGGCCCCGTCACCGGGGCCGACCAGCAGCTCGCCTCCGCCGACGAGGTGGTGCAGGTCGCACGTGCGATCGCGACGGCGGTCGCGCCGAGCGACGGCCTCACCGATGTGCAGGCGTCGCTCCTGCGCGCCATCACCAAGGCCATGACCGAGGTGGAGGTCGACTACCACGACCTCGACGAGCTCGGCGCGGCGGACCTCGCGTCCGTGCTCGCGACGCACGATCACGCCTACCGGCAGCGGATCGTCCAGCACATGGTCCTCGGTGAGCTCGTGCTCCGGCCACTGCCGGCCGATGTCGCCGAGCGGGTGACGCAGTACGCCGAGGCGTTGGGTGTCGACGACGACTTCGTCCAGGTCGCGCGCAAGTACGCGCGCGGCGCGCTCGGCCTCGCGTGGGTCGATCTGCGCCGGAGCGGCTTCGTCGACCGCTGGGACGACGACCACCAGGTCCCGCTCCACACGAGCACCGCGTCCGAGGACCCGTTCGACGAGGCCCCGCCGGATCCCGAGCTCGAGGCGCGCTGGCGGGCGTTCGGCGACCTGCCGCTGGGCACGCTCGGCCGGTCGGTCATCGAGATGTACCGCGCCCGCAGCTTCCGGCTGCCCGGGTCGCGGGGCGCTGCGTCCGCGTACCTCGCGCAGCACGATTTCGTGCACGTCCTCGCGGACTACGGCACGACGCTCGAGGGCGAGCTCGAGGTGTTCGCGTTCGCGGGCCGCGCCGATCCCGATCCCAAGGGCTTCGCGTGGCTGGCGACGATGATCGGCCTCTACGAGACGGGCTACATCCACGCCCAGGGGTTCTTCGAGATCGACGTGCGCGAACGTCACCTGCGCACGCCGGGCATGCACGCCCGCCTGCCCGACGCGCTGCGCCGGGGCAAGGCCGTGTGCGAGGCCTACGGATGCGATCTCTTCGCGGTCGACTTCCACGTCGTGGCCGCGGAGCCGGTCGAGGAGGTGCGCGCCGAGCTGCACATCCCACCGAAGTCCGACG
>DATBSK010000115.1:0-2644 GCA_036559825.1 Acidimicrobiia bacterium
CGACCGTGCTGCCGTCCGGCAGCACGACGACCGTGTCGACGGCGGCGCCGAGCGCGAGCTCGGCCTCGGCCTCGGGACCGCCGACGACCCCCGTGAGCGCGGCGACGAGCATCACGGTCAGCACAGCCGCGGCCGCACCGATGAGCAGCGCGGGCCGCCGCGACCGGCGCTCCGCGCCCGGGCGCGGGTCGACGGTGAGCGCGGGCGGTAGCGACTGGCCGACCGGGTCGGCGAGAGCCACGAAGGCCGGCGACAACGGCGGAACGGGCCGGGTCCCGGCGGCGCCCAGCATCGAGCGCACCTCGTGGCGCGACGCCGGCGCCCCCACGAACATCTGGAGCGGAGAAGTGGCGGGCACGCCCAGGCGCTCGGACTCGGGCACGGCACGACGACCGGCGGCGCGCAGCATCGCGCGCAGCTCGCGGCGCGTGACGCCTCTCATGCCACTTCCCCAGCGCGTTCTCCGGCACGGTCGTACGCCTTCCGCAATGCGCCGAGCGCGCGATGCAGGGTCACGGCGAGGACAGGCTTCGTGCACCCCATCGCGCGCGCGGCATCGTCTGCCGCGAGCTCGGAGAGGTAGCGGAGGCTGAGCGCCTCCTGGTAGCGGGGGCGCAGCGTCGACATCGCGTCGAGCATGCGCGCGACGTCGCCCTCCCGCTCGATGTGCTCGACGTCGTCGACGGTCGCGTCGTCCGCGAGCGCCCGGAGCGCGCGTTGGCCACGCCCGGAACGCATGCGGCCCTCACGCCGGTAGTGGTCGACGAGCTCGTTCGCCGCGATCCGGTAGAGCCACGGACCGAACCCCGCTCCCGCGGCGTCGAACCGGTCGAGGTGGCGGTAGGCGCGCTCGAAGGTCGCGGCGGTCACGTCCTCGGCCGCCTCGCGGGTCCACGTTCGCCGGTGGGCGAAGGCGAAGATCCGGCCCACGTAGCGGTGGTACAGCACGCTGAAGGCCCCGGGATCGCGGCGGGCGCGGGCGACAAGCTCGCCGTCGTCGGGCGCGTCGTGGCGCCCGGCGGCGTCCAACCGCTGCAACGAATCTGCCGGACCCACCGCCACCCGTGGCCCTCCGGTTGCGTTCCTCTGTCCCCAGTCTTGCCCAGCCCCACGCACTGTGGCACGCAGCGCACCCGGCCGCGCACGAACCGACCACGAACCCCTGTCCCGGCCGACGCGTCGAGGTCGGTGGCCAGATCGTCCGTGGGCTGGGGGCGGGGCGGACGAACCGCCACCGACCCCGACCGCGCGACCGGGATTGGGATCGTGGTCGGAGGCTCCGACCGGGTCTGTCATGCCCCACAACGGGGGGGCCAAAACCCGATTTCACCGGGCGATATGGTGACGGCGGCGTCAGGCCGGAGGCTCCGGCGGGACCCTCGGCCCGGCCCGGGCCCTCCCATGTGTCCGAGCCACCCACGTGGAGGTGTGCCGATGGACGAACCGGCTCCGAGGGCCATCCTCGGCGACGGGCTCCTCGACGCCACCATGAACTCGTGCCCGCAGCCCGTGTACGAGGCCATGCGGGCGCATGCCCCCGTGATCCGCGCCGACGACGCACGCGTCCTGCTCGTCGACCACGAGGGTGTGATGACCGCGCTGCGCGACGCCGAGCTCTTCTCGTCCGACATGGACGCCGTGCGGCTCGGGAACGTCCGGCCGCTCATCCCGCTCCAGATCGACCCGCCCGACCACATCAAGTTCCGCAAGCTGCTCGACCCGCTCTTCTCGCCGCGTGAGGTCGCGCGCCTCGAACCCGAGGTGCGCCGCCTCACGACCGAGCTGATCGACGCGTTCGCGGGTGATGGTCGCGTCGAGCTGAACGAGGCCTTCGCGGTGCCGCTGCCCTGCACGGTGTTCCTCGCGCTCCTCGGCCTCCCGCAGGAGGACCTCCCGACGTTCCTTCGCATCAAGGACGGCATCATCCGTCCGCCAGGGATGGCGGGTCGCGAGGCCGACCGGATCCGGCGCGCCACCGCGACCGAGATCTACGAGTACTTCGCGCCGGTCATCGAGGCGCGCCGCGCCGAGCCCCGCGACGACCTGATCTCGAGCTTCGTCGCCGCCGAGGTCGATGGCATCCGCCTGTCGAACGAGGACATCCTCGACATCTGCTTCCTGTTCCTCATCGCGGGCCTCGACACCGTGACCGCGACGCTGACGTGCAGTGTCGCCTATCTCGCGCAGCACCCGGAGCACCGCGACGCGCTCGCGCGCGACCTCACCCAGGTGCCCGCCGCGGTCGAGGAGCTGCTGCGGTGGGAGTCGCCCGTCCCCGGCGTGGCGCGCGTCTGCACCCGCGACGTCGACATCGCCGGAGAGCGCATCGCCGCGGGGACGCGGGTCACGGTGCTGCTGGGCTCGGCCAACACCGACGAGCGCGAGTTCCCCGAGCCGAGCCAGGTCGACTTCGGCCGCGAGGGGAACCGCCACCTCGCGTTCGGCGGTGGCATCCACCGCTGCCTCGGGTCGCACCTCGCCCGGCTCGAGCTGCGCGTCGCGCTCGAGGAGCTGCACCGCCGGATCCCCGACTACGAGCTCGAGCCGGACACCGACCTCGTCTACGCCGAGGGCCTGCGCAGCGTCGAGCACCTCCCGCTGCGCTTCACTCCGACTCCATTGCTCGGCGCCCCAAGGGGCGCCT